>JAGOEF010000049.1 GCA_017997855.1 Bacteroidales bacterium | reverse complement strand
ACTCTATCCAATTAAGCTACGGGTCCAAATAGAGAGTGCAAAATTACATTTTTTATTTTAACAATTAAAAATTTGTGAAAAAAAATGCGGAATTATTTATCCGTAATATGTGCTTACTGAACATGCTCATTGTTTTCATCAGGCTCGGTAATATCGATTTTCGACAGCAACCTTCGGTCTTTCTTGGTGGGCCTGCCTAAGCCTTTATTTTGCATACGGGCCAGCATTGTGGTTTTCAATCGTTCCAGTTCGGCAGGGTCGGTGAGGTCTTCAAGAAATTCGGGTGCCAGTTTTGCAGAACACCGGTTTTTCAACAGGTTTAATACGCGGAATTTTTTAATAATCGGGTTTACACGGATTTCAATAATGTCACCGGTCCTGACTATTCTCGATGGTTTTGCAATCAAATTGTTAACTATAACCTTTTCGTTGCGGCAGGCTTCAGTGGCTTCCGTCCTTGTCTTGTAAACCCTTGTTGCCCACAAGTACTTATCAATACGTATATCGTTGTCCATATTTTGTTTCAACAATTTTTCAACAGGCGAGCAAAATAATAATAAAAATATTACTTTCGTGAAATAACTCATAACTAATTCTCTGTATTATGAAAAATGTTTACATTATCTTCCTTGCCTTAGTATTACTGATGTTTGGCTCAGTGTCGCAGGCTCAGACTAAAATGATTGGCAATATTCAGGATTCTGATGAAATCATTGATGTGGCCAGCTTCGACGAAGAACTGTTCTCGAGGGTACTTATTTATCAGTTAAACTATTTGCTGGCCGATTCGCTGCACCTTGAAGGTTTCGTGCTGCACGAATTTTTTATTGGTGTTGCCCAGGAGCATGCCACCATGATGGCAGAAGCTGAAGATGCCACCCTTGAGGGCGATGGCGAATACAGAGACCCTCGCTCTCGGCTCCAAATGGCCGGAGGAACGGGTAGTGGTGACGAAATTGTGTTACGTGCATCGATACGCAACGGAGACGAAAACTTTACCTACCGTCAGCTTGCTGATTATTGTATTGCCCGTTGGCTCACATCGGGTAAAACGAGTAAACCCATGCTGGCACAGCAATATTATTTTGCAGGGGTAAGTGCCAAACTCGATAAGGAAAAAAGGCGTGCATACATATCGTTCTATATGGGGAACTGGGAATCGTTCAAGCAAGGCAGCGAACGCTATGAAGAACTTCCTTTCCCGGTTGCAAGAAAGAAATATGGTCTGAAACCACCCGATCAGAAACTACTTGCCAAGGCAAAACGCAAAGCGCCCAATTTGCTCGACTGGCAACAAGGTCTCGAAATACTCCCCACCGGAGAAATCGTTTTTAAATATCCCGATTTGAAGGGATTCAAGAGAGTTATGAGAAACGGAAAAGACGGTCTTGCTGTTGATATTGTTCAAAAATCGCAATTCGATAAATGTGGTGAAACGAATATTGTAGATTTTGGCGGTGCCAGCCGTGGTATTCTGCTCAAGCCGGTGTATTCGAAGAAAATTCTGAAGAAAAACCAGGCTCCCGGTGAAGGTCGCCGAAATAAGGTGAAAAAGATTGAAATAGTATTGGGTCACATGCCCGAAGGTTTAAGTGCCGAAGATGTTGAGTTGAATCTGGTTTTCATTCAGCAGAAGAGCGCTTGCAAAAATATTCATCCCACCTATATTGATAAAGAAATTTACAATTTTGCCCAAAAAGTGGGATTGCTACCCGATTTACGCGAAAAGAATTACTTCCCTGAAGCTACGTCAAATAAGCTTACCTTCAGAATTCCATTCGAACAGGGTAAGTTTAAATACGACTCCGACGATATGATTCCCGTACTCAAAGCATTGAACGAACCGGCTTTTATTATAAACAAAATTCACATAGCAGCCTATTCGTCGCTCGAAGGTACCGAGTCGGAAAACAGTGCATTACAGAAAAAACGCGCCAATAGCATTGTAAGTGCCCTCGAAGAAAATCAAAATGCGAGCATTATCGATTCAATAACCACGGCTCCCAATTTCGAAGATCTCAAACGCGATGTAAAAGGAACTCCTTATGAAGCCGTGGCCACAATGAACTATCAACAGGCAATTCAGTATGTGAACGCTCATGCCCGCGAAATGGAATCAATCCTTAAAAACCACCGCTATGCTGATGTAACCGTTTGGGTTACCTACGATGTAAAAGGTGACAAGGAACAGGCTTACGTACTCGATCAGTTTAATAAAGATGTTGAAGCCGGACGCTTGGATGATGCACTGGCAAAACAAAAATATATGTTCAACCGTATTCTTGACGGAAGGTATAATTCGAAGGCAGTTTCGGGAATGAGAATACCGAATGGTAAGGAATATGTCGGACTGAACATGAACAAGATTTGCATGGAACGCATTATCAATAACTATGAGCCCATCGACTCGTCGTATCTCGAAAGGGTTGATGATCTGGCAAAACTTGATGGTGCCAACCTGTATGTTCGCTACAACGATATCTTCTGCGAAATGATGATGGAAGATTTGAAACGCGCTGATATTGTTGATGGTTTGCAAACGCGAATCGATAACCTCTATCAGACACCACTTAACAAAGATGCAGTTGATTTACTCAACATCGAATTGCAGTATCAGGTAATGAATATCTATAAAGACTCTTTGGGATTCGACCATCCTATTGTGGTTGCCAGCCTCGAAAGAATCAAGCAAATTGTTGGTTACAGACCTATTGACTGGGAGAATGCCCTTAAAATGGCAGGCATCTTTATTAACCACTACGATTATGATTACGCATACAGCCTGTTACTCCCCTGGATTGACGAGAATGTGGTAAGTACATCACTGCTTTATTCGTTTGTTTCGCTATCGTCGAAAGTCGATTATAAAATATACTCGAATACTTTCCTGATTGCTATGGAAAAAATCAGGGAGCAGGACCCCAAAGGCTTCTGTAAGTTATTTAAAGGTGACAAGTTCTCGGTTCAGGTTTTTGCCAACGAAAAGCTGAAAGAAATGTATTGCACCACCTGCAAAAAGTAAGCAGGACGGGGAAGTCGGTTTTCGTTTAAATATCATTGTCATGAAGAAGTTTTTTCTGAGTGTCTTGTTTGTGATTGTTGTTATTGCAGCTCAGGCACAAGCAGTAAATATCAGGATTAGTATTCCCGATTACACCGAAAGTGAACTGACATTTTGTTCGCAGTTTGGCGATAACAGTAGAATTATCGATACCCTGATAACCGATAATCAAGGTCTTGTGGTATATAAACCAACAAACCTGACTTATGGAGTTTATCGTTTGTATTTGCAGGATGAGGAATATTTCGAAATCATAGTAAACGAACCGGAGATCAGTTTGTCGCTCCTTGCTGCAACTCCCATGGAATCGATGCAGGTGATTACATCGGAGGAGAATAAAATATTTTATGGCTTTCTTCAGAAAAATTCCAGATTAAAGAAGCAAAACGATGCGCTGGTTAGTTTTTTGGCCAATTATCCTCAGGGAAAACTCTATAAACAGGTACAGAAGGAGTACAATAAAGTGCTTAAGCAGCAGGAAGGGCTTACCGAGTCGATATATTCAAGCTATCCGAAATCATTTGCAGCACGAATGATTCGCTACTATAAAGCACCAGTATTCCCTCCCGATGTTATTGCAGGAGGCAATGAGGCGCTGTACCTGCGCGATAATTTTTTTAAATTGTATCCATGTGATGATACCTTGTTGATAAATTCACCGGTATATTCCAACATTACCATTAATTATCTGAAGTTGTTTAGTGTAAATGGCGATTACAAAGCCAGTGTTGCAGGGTTTACCAAAGCTGCTGAGAACCTTCTGACCCATGTGGCAGGAAATGAGAAACTGCAGGCACATTTCCTCAATATATTAATTAATGGTTTCGAATCGCTTCAATTATTTGATGTTGCCGACATGCTGCTCGCTAAATTTGGTAGTCAGTGTTTAAACAGCGATAACATGAATACGCGCTACAAGAATGTGACCGAGATGAAAGAAGGAGTTGAAGCTCCCATATTATTTGTAAAAAATTCCAAGTCTGAGTTGGTCCCGTATGCATTCGAAAAGAAAACGCTGGTGGTGTTTTGGGCTACCTGGTGCGATCATTGCAGGCAGACCATTCCTGAACTGAACGATTACCTGAAGAATCACTCCTCTGATGAATTGAATGTTGTGTTGATTTCGCTCGATACCGACCCAGGTGAACTAAAGCGTTTTATCGCCGAAAATTCAATTAGTATCCCGGTACAGTGCGATTTCAGGAGTTGGAGTGGAACCAACGTGGTAAATTATATGGTATATGCGACTCCATTTTTTTATCTAATTGACGAAAACGGCCGGATTATTGCCAAACCACACGACTATAACGAACTCATCGAATTGATAAAATAAACCCATGGAAAAAGCTTTACAGGCTGTATTCGTGAAATCATCGGCTAACCATAAGGAGTGCCCCGAAGAAATGAAACACGAGTATGCATTTATTGGCAGGTCGAATGTTGGCAAATCGTCGTTGATAAATATGTTGACTGCCAATAATAAACTGGCCAAGACATCGTCAACGCCTGGAAAGACTCAATTGATTAACCATTATATTGTTGACGATAGCTGGTTTTTAGTTGACCTCCCGGGATATGGTTTTGCAAAAGCCCCGAAAAATGTTCGCGAAAACCTGCAGAAAATGATTAATGAGTACCTCACAAAACGAACTAATCTCGTCAATGTATTTGTTCTGCTTGATTGCAGACTGGCTCCTCAAAAAATTGATGTGAGCTTTATGAATGCTTTAATGGAAAAAGGAGTTCCATTCTCGATGGTTTTCACGAAATCTGATAAGCTGGGTGTGGTTAGAATTGAGGATAATCTGCGGATATACAAAGAAAAATTACTTGAAATTTGGGAATCGCTTCCTCCGGTTTTTATTACATCTTCGTTGAATGGTAAAGGGCGAGACGAAATAGTAGGTTATATTCAGCAACTGAATTCCTCCATCGAAATGCAATAAAAAAACCTTGCACTCGATGTACAAGGTTTTCCCGTTAAATCAGCGTAACTATTAAAAGAAACTTCTGCCCCTCTTAACAGGTTCTCCGATATTTACTCCAAATACAATTTCTTGTGACCCGATGGTGTAGTTCGACAAGTCGCTGAAAGTAAAGTCATAGGCATAACCAAGATAGTAGCGGTTAATTTTCACCCCGAACGCGGCAATGAAAGCATCGTTTGGACGGAGTGACATGCCAAACCAGTAATCGTCATCGTAGTAAAACTTCACATTGAAATCGATTTGTATAGGTGTAACTTCAGTCATTTTAAGCATAAGTGAGGGCTCGAGTTTGAATTGCGGAGCACTGGGGAAATCAAATCTGTAACCTCCCATGGCAAAATAGTGACGAACCATGGTATTGTCGTCAAGGTTTCGGTTAATTTTCAACTTTGATTGGAAAAGGTGAGCCGCCGAAATACCAGCCCAATATTTTTTACCGTAGAAATATACACCAAAAGTTGCATCGGGAACAATGGTTTTTTCAATCATGTAGGTAATTGCAGGGTCATCGTAGGTGGTAAGTTCAAAGAAACGCTGGTCCATTTTATACTGGAATGCAATGGCAGCCAAACCCAATGAAATACGATTTTTTCTGTCAATCCAAAAATGGTAAGAGTAAACAGCCTGAAGACCGGTATGACTTACCGGGCCGAAATGGTCGTTAAAAATAAAACCACCGATACCAACCGTTTTGTTTTCGAGCATTGTGTGCCCGCTGATTGACTGAGTTGAGGGTGAGTCATTAATACCAACCCATTGTTTGTGAATGCTCAGCCTGATGGGAGAGTACTTCGAACTTCCTGCTACAGCAGGGTTAATCACAAAATCGTTGAGGAAATACTGCGTGTATAGCGGAAGCTGCTGTGCCACTCCTGCGATGGGCAGTAAAAATAACAATAATGTGGCGAAAAGTAAAAGTTTTTTCATATAATTCATTTATTCATAACGCTCTGTTCCGATACAAATTCTCACAATGTCAAATATAAACAAAATTTGTTCATAACAAACAAAATATTTTTCAATTATTTTTTAAAATATTTCTGTTTAATGTATTTGAATCTATTTAACAATTATATTAAAAAGAAAAAGGATATTTTAAAAGAATTGAATCAGAATATTAACAAATTAACAATACAGCCTAATAAAACCTGGCACTTTTCGAGTTTTTCTCACCAATATTCCATCCAAAAATTAATTCTTCCGAACCGATGGTGTGTGTCGACAAGTCGGAGAATGTAAAGTCATGCGAAATGGCAAAATAGTAATCTCGGTACTTCACGCCAAACATCACCACAAAAGAATCGCCCGGACGAACCGATGTGCCCATCCATAGATCTTTATTCCAAATCATCCGCAAGTTAATGTCCACCTGAATGGGTGTTTTTTCAGTGAATTTTATCAGTGTCGATGGTTCAATTTCAAGTTTATACGTTGAAGGGAATTGGAAACGATAACCTCCATTTAAAAAATAGTGCCTCACCATTTGATTGGCTCTTCCATTTTCGCTCCATGTGCTGGTAATTTTCAGTGCTGATTGCAATACATGCGAGGCAGCAAGCCCTGCCCACCATTTTTTTGAATAGGCATAGATTCCAAATGAAGCGTCGGGGACTACAACATTGGTTCTGTTACGTATTAATATGGGTTCATAGGAGTGAAAATCTTCCTGCTGAAGCCGGACCATGTATTGCATCAAATGAGCAGAAACGCCAAACGATACTTTAATATCTTTGGTCGCCTGAAGGTGATATGCATAAGTAAATTGTGTACCTATCTGACGAATAGGACCAAATGAATCATGAAAAATGAGCCCACCAATACCCATTACCTTGTTCGGCAAGAGTTTGTGAATGCTGAGAACCTGTGTGGAAGGAGAATTATCGATGCCTATCCATTGTTTGTGAATGCTTAGGCGGAGAGGTATATAGTCTTTTATCGTTCCTGCGTATGCGGGGTTAATGATATAGTTATTGTCGAAATACATCGAATATAATGCAATCTGCTGACTATTGGCCTTGCCAATCAGCAGAATCATTATTGCCAGAATCAGATAAAACTTCTTCATAAAATATCATTACGTTACAAATATATAACTTCTATCGAATAATTGTTACAGTTCCATAATAGGGCGTTGAATTATTATTTAAATCAATATAATACATATACGGTGCAACCGGTACAGGTGTTCCGTTATAGGTTCCGTCCCATGGTGGATCGTTGCTGCCTGCTTCCCACATCAGTTGTCCCCATCGATTATACACCTGAATCAGAATTTTTGGGAACATATATATATTACTGATTTGCCATGTATCATTAAAGCCATCGCCATTGGGTGAAAATGCTGCCGGAACCTGTAAACAATCCACGTAGCTTTCGTTTAGTTCAACTGTCAGCGCTTCTCCTTCGTGGTGGCAATGGTGACTATCGACAACATCGATGCGGTACAGTCCCGCCGGAATACTGTCGATTTCAGTCAGTTGTTGTTCCCATGCATTTATGCCATTCGAAATAAAGATGTCATACGGAGGCGTTCCGCCCTGAATATCATCTAAAACAATATATCCATCGGTGTGACCGTGGCAACTGGGTCCTGATGAAGCAGCAATGCCCACATAAATTGGTTCCGGTTCGAAAATTATCACTTCTTGTGAGTGGAAACACTGATGTGCATCGTATATTCTGAGAATATAAACTCCGGGTATCAGGTTGTCGCTGGTAAACGACTGATTCAATATATAGCCACCCGGACCTTCCCATTGGTACACGTATGGAGGTGTTCCACCCAGACCCAACGCGCGTGCCTCTCCGTCGTTGCTCATATAGCAGCTGATATCGCGTGTAATTACAGAGGCCGAAACCACCGAATCGGGCTCCTCAACCTGAACCGAAGCATTCAGGACGCAGTCGTTTCTGTCGGTTATTTGAACATGGTAAGTACCGGCGGTCAGACTACCCACTACGTTTGCCGTGCTTCCGTTATGAGACCAGAACAAATCATAACCCGGGGTTCCGCCGCTGACAATTACCTGTGCTGATCCGTTTGACTGATATTTGCAAAGTGCATCCGTTACAATAAAATCTGCCACAATGGCACCGGGCTCCGATATGGTATAGTTTGCGGATCCACTACATCCCCAGGCATCGGTTACACTCAGGCTGTAAGTGCCGGCCGGTAAATTGTCGATTACAGGGTTTGTGAAGTTCTGATAAGACCAATTATACTCGAATGGACTATGGCCGTTACTGGCTGCCTCGAGAACTGCCGTAAAATCGCCATAACACCTTATTTGATTTAACTGCGTGATAATGGCTGATACGGAACCGATTATTTCAATTTCTAATGTATCGTAAACCTGGCACCCGTGACTGTCGGATGCAATTACCGAATATACTCCACCCGGCAGGTTGGTTGCAATGTGGCTTTGGGTGCCATTGCTCCACAGGTATTGGTAGGGCGGAATACCCCCATTTACATTTATTAATGCAGAACCCATGTGCGCGGAACAATCAACCGGTGTTGCCGTTGTTTCGTAATGGATCTGCGGGGGATTTGTGAGGCTTACTGAGCCGGTGAGGGTGCAATTGTTGAAATCGGTAATCGTAAGTGCATAAATACCGGCTGTCAGGTTGTTAATTGTGTCGTTATCCGGTTGTACAGGATTCCACAGATATTGATATGGTGCAATGCCGCCATGAACATCTGCAAAGGCTGTCCCATCGTTTCCGTTGTGGCACAAGGGCGAAATCGCATCGAGTGCCAGAATCAACTGGTCAGGTTGTGCTATCACAATACTATCGGTCGCAGCACATGAATGACTATCGGAGACGAGGGCATAATAGGTGCCGGCTGCAAGCCACTGAATCACAAATCCGTTCCCAACGGTATTACCGCTTTGATTTATCCAACTCACTGTATAACCAGGACTGCCACCCGTAACTGTTACCGAGCTTGCTCCGTTTGAATCGCCAAAGCAGTTCAGCCAGATTGAATCGGGCAAGGATGCAATCAGTTCAGACGGTTCGGTAAGCAGTACTGAATCAATTCTGGTGCAAGCGTTCTGGTCGGTTATTTCAACATAATGCCAACCTGCGGGAAGGTTCGAAATATACG
>JAGOEF010000048.1 GCA_017997855.1 Bacteroidales bacterium | reverse complement strand
CGGTTTCACAGCAAACTGGAGCGAAGCCGGCAACGCTGCAGGGTATTACCTCGATGTTTCGCGAAATGCTTCATTCACCGATATTATTCCGGAATACCATCATTTGGATGTTGGCAACTATACTTCCTATACCATACCCTTGATCGATTGCTCCGAACTGTTCTATTATCGTGTGAAAGCCTACAATGGATATTGCTCCGGGCCTTACTCGAACAGTATTTCGGTTTCGACAGCCGGTGTGTTTTGCCCGGCTACAGTTACCGATGTCGAAGGGAATATATATCAGGTAATACAAATCGGCTGCCAGTGCTGGATGCGCGAAAACCTGAAAACCACCCATTTCAGCGATGGCTCCGAAATTGAATGGGTTACCGACAATATGGATTGGTTCAAC
Organism: Bacteroidales bacterium; assembly: GCA_017997855.1. The sequence continues at coordinate 8,803 of JAGOEF010000048.1, read as the reverse complement.
ACTACCGAGCCTGCATACTGTTATCAGGGCAACGATATTGGATGGAGAGATATATACGGGGTTCTATACAATGGCCGCACCATTGCTACCGGCAAGCTTTGCCCCAACGGGTGGCATATTCCCACCCACGATGAATTTACCATGCTCGAGCGTTTTATATGCACATCGGGTAATTGTGAGGAAGAATTTCCCTACAACACAAGCACAACTTCGTATTGTGGAACCGATGAAGCCGGTAAACTGAAAAGTACCCGCACAGTACCCGATGCACATCCCCGCTTCGAATCGCCCAATACAGCCACCAACGAATACTTATTCGATGGATTACCTTCGGGTTGCCGTATCACCAACGGGCAGTTTGGCTCGCTTGGGGCATCGTTGCAGATTTGGTCGTCCACTCCCGACGAAGACACGTATTGGTACCGCATACTCGTGTATAGTTCCCCAAAAGTATGGCGGGGAAAAGCACCCTTGCGTATGGGGATGGCTGCGCGTTGCATTAAAAATTCATAAACGATTGACATGAGCTGATTGAATCACGAAAGTTCAAGACACTCCGTATTCAGATGTTCTTTTATCATTTTCTTTTTTGGACAGCGTTTGACTGTATTATTTTTTATGCATTAGATCATCATCGGGCAACCCAAAAAAAAATATTTCGTTTGTTCATAAATATTTCCGAAATTTTACGTTCTAATTAAGCCCCTACTTATGAAAAACATTTTCGTAGTTTTATTGGTTCTGTGTAGCAGTCAACTGCTTGCGCAAACCGGAAAAAACATGGTTCCCCGGGAGTTGAGTGACCGCGATAAAGAAATGTTGATGAGCATACCCGATCTTCCGTTTCCCGATTCCTATAAGAATAAATCGTTGCCGGCAGTAATCGATAATTCACAACTGCCCTATTTCAGACCGATGTTTACGCAAGCCGGAATGAGTTGCGGGCAGGCATCGAGTACCGGGATTCTGTTTACGTATGAGATGAACCGGGCGCGAAACCTTCCGGCAAACACAAATACCAACCTTTACCCTACCCATTTTGTGTACGATTGGGCAGCAGGCGACTGGGGATCGAATGGGGTAAGTTACTATCACACCCTCGATGTATTAAATAAGGTTGGCACCCCCAATCAGGCCGAATACGGAGGTACCATCGATGCCGGTGGTAACCTGAGGTGGATGACCGGATACGACCTCTACTACAGCGCAATGCACAATCGTGTCGACAGCTATTATGCCATCAGAAACGTAAACACAGCAGCCGGAATCGAAGTGCTTAAAAACTGGATGAACGACCACCTGGATGGGTCGGAATTCGGGGGCTGTGCCATTTTCTACTCAACAGTACCTTCGCCCGACGCCAGCTTGCCTGCCGGTACCGAGGAAGCCGGAAAATATGTGATAACCACGCTGTATGGTGGCACATCGCATAGTATGGCTTTGCTGGGTTACAACGACAATATCAGATACGACTACAATGGCGATGGGCAATACACCAACAACATCGACCTGAACAACGACTCACAGATTGATATGCGCGACTGGGAAATCGGCGGGCTTAAAATGTGCAATACCTATTCGGGCGGACCCAACTGGGCCAACGGCGGGTTCTGCTACCTCACCTATAAAGCCATTGCCGATGGGGCTTTCTGGTCGAATACCGTCCATGTTATGAAGGTAAAACCCGACTATGAACCAACACTTACCGTCAGGGCTAAAATTACACACACCAACCGCAAGCGCATTAAAGTTATTGTGGGTATGTCGACCAATCTCTCGGCAACCAACCCCGAATATTACCTCGACTTTCCGATTCTGGACTTTCAGGGAGGCGACCGCTTTATGACCGGAGGGACTGCTGAAGCGGATAAAACCATTGAATTCGGACTGGATATAACACCGTTTTTAAACATTCTTGACCCCGGACAAAATGCAAAATTCTTCCTCCGTGTAACCGAAAACGATGCCGAAGCATGGGGAGTGGGTCAGGTAAATGAATTTACCGTTATTGACTATTCCTCCGGGTCTCCGAATATTACGACCAGCAGTCAGACCAACGTTGATATCAATCACAACAGCACAACTACACTCAGCCTGACAAAAACCGTAAACCATCAGCCACCTCAGATTCAGGACACACAATTACCTCCGGGCGCCATTATGTCGTCGTATTCACATACCATGTCGGCAAGTGAAGGGACACCGCCTTACATCTGGAGTTTCGACACCGAATACAACATCAGTTCTTCGACCACCACTTTTCCAACAGCAAGCACCACCCAAAGCCTGAGTGGTTTTACACAGGTGTCGCTGGGGTTTTCGTTCCCGTTTGCCGGTTCGAACTATAGTAACGTGTATGTTTCACCCAATGGCCTCATGGTGTTTCAATCGGGCTTTGGGACTTCACTCCCTTACAATGTTGACGATGACATTGTTTTTCTCCATGCAAAATGTATTGCTCCGTTTTTTACGGCAGGGGTATCGTCAACCTGTAAAAAACAAACCGGCTCGGGATGGGTACTGCTCAGCTTTGATAATACGGTACTCGATTATGCCGTGAAACTATACCAGAACGGCGATATCGAGTTTTTCTATCAGAATGGAGCCATGACAGCCCAACAGATTTTTTCAATCGGCGTTTCGATGGGCGATGGTGTAAATGTTCAGCGGCTTTTCTTCCCCGACCAGACCAACATTCCCAATGGATTTTCGTACCATCTCGAAGCAAAACTGGCACCGACAGAGTTTCAAATGAGCCCCGAAGGTGTGCTTACCGGATTTCCCACTGTTGAGTACATATCAACTGATTTTCACATTAAGGTACGCGACAACAACAATCTGATTCAACGAAAAACCCTTCAGTTTGTTACCGACGGTCTGATCATGCAGTTTATACCACATACTGCCAACAACGATATTCCGGAATATGCCGAAACTGTAAATATCGAAATTGAGGCAGAGAACCCCATGGTAACTGCTGCAACCGGTATTTCGGTAAATACGACCTGTTCAGATCCATATATTGCCATTACCGATGCTACGGCATCACTCCCCAACCTGAATCCGGGTGCCAGCACCAATCAAATGAATGCGCTGCAGTTTACCATTGCTGCAAACACCCCCGACCAGCACACAGCAAGTTTCCAGTTTGCCGTGGTATCTGATCAGGATACATGGAACTATTTTCAGAACTTTATCATCAATTCGCCCAAGATTCAACCGGGTTCCATTACAGTCAACGATGGTAACGACAACATGCTGGGAGTAGGTGAAACTGCCAATGTACAGTTAATGGTTCATAACAACGGACATGCAGCAGCCGGAAACATCAACATCAGCCTTTCGACAGAAGACCCCTATCTGAGCTTGAACTCAAATCCGGCCACCATCAACAACCTGCAAGCGGGAATTTCTCAGGCTGCACTGTTTAACGTAAGCGTAACTGAGTCAGTACCAGAGCTTCATGTTGCTGAAATCACCATGAATATAACGGCTGACAATGGTTATACTTCGACTGAAACCTTTACCTTAACCATTCACACACCGGTTATATCAGCCGGAGGCCTTGCCGTTGACGATGGCGATGATCATATTCTTTCGGCCGGCGAAACATCCAACATCAGAATTCCGCTGCATAATACCGGTTTTGTTGATGCAACAAACCTGACAGTGTCAATTTCTACAACCGACGAATATGTGACCATAAACAGTAACGACTTCGAAATAAATGCGATTACTGCCGGGAGCACACAAAATTCAATTTTCAACGTTACGGTGAGCCCGGATGCTCCTTTGGCTCATTATGTGCTGTTTGAACTTCAGGTAACCGGCGATCACGGGTTAAGTACCACATTGTATGCCTCCACTGTAATTGGTTTACTCATCGAAAATTTCGAATCGGGCGACCTGAATGCTTTTGAATGGGTATCGAGCGGAAATACTCCCTGGTATCCTGTAACCGATGTGGTTTACGAAGGAACCTACAGCCTCCGGTCGGGAACTATTGGCGACAACCAATCATCAGTATTAAGTTTAACCACCACGGTGGTTGCTCCGGGTCCCTTAACATTTGCTTACAAGGTGTCGAGCGAAAATTACTACGATTTCCTCGAGTTTATGGTTGACGGCTTGGTTATTGCCTCATGGTCAGGCGCTGTTCCGTGGACTGTTTACACCTATTCGGCAACGGCCGGCGACCACACTTTTGCATGGCGTTACCGCAAGGATGTTACCATTGCCGGTGGCTCAGACTGTGCCTGGATCGACAGCATTGTCTTCCCTGCAATAAACGGGAATCCACCCCAATTGGAGCTCAGTCAGTATGAGGTGGAAAAATGGATGTATACCGACGAAACCGACACCGACACCCTGGTGATTTCGAATGCCGGAGGAGGTATTCTGAATTATAGTATTACGTGGAATTTTGCCGAAACAAAATCAACAAAAAATATCACAGGATCTACACTGACCTCAAACCTCGAAAGCTTTGCCAGCGGTGAAACCTACGATATTACTTTCAGTGTGTTTAACGCCTCAACCGATCAGGAATGGCTGAAAACTATCAACATTAGTTTCCCCGAAGGATTTGTCGTAAATTCTTATACCGATTTCACCGGAGGAAGCGGAGGAGCACTGACCAGCACTTCGGCAACCGGGAATGGGGTAAGTCTGAACTGGTCAACCACCAACCAGTGGGGTACCATTTACGGTAACGAAACGGCTACTTGTCAGGTGAATGTTACAATTGACCCCACGTTTGCCACCAGCCTGGCCGAGCTTAATTACGAAATTTACGGAGATGTTTACGGTTCAGAACCACACACACTGACCGGCTCGATAATAATGACCAATATGAGTAGTTTCTGGTTAAGCGTAAGTCCGATAGAGGGTAGCCTGCCGTTCTTTACCAGCAACGATTTGCTGCTCAACTATAATTCAGAGGGTCTTGAGAACGGATTTTATCATGCCAATATAAACATTGAACACAGCAATGGTACAACCGTGGTACCCGTTACCCTCCAAATTGTAAATGTTTCGGTTGGCGAAAACGAACAAAGTAAAACACGGGTTTATCCCAATCCTTTTAACAATGAAGTAATAATCGCTTACAATCAGGGTTCATCAACGGTTACACGCATTGATCTGACCGATATTCAGGGTCGCAGCCTGCTTTCGTTAAAGGGCGACGATTTGAATAATTCCGGAGGTTTGTTCACCATACAGACTTCGGATTTAAGCTTACCTGATGGAATGTATTTTGTAAGAATCTATTCTGATAACGAAATTCAAACTTTCAAGTTGACAAGACAACAATAAGGACAAAAAAAAGAGGCAAATGCCTCTTTTTTTTATTTTACCCGTTCCATATAATCACGGGTTGCCGTATCGATTTTAATTTTATCACCAATATTGATAAATAAAGGTACCATGATGGTAGCCCCGGTTTCGATGGTTGCCTGTTTCAGGGTATTGGTTGCCGTATCGCCTTTAATACCGGGCTCAGTATAAGTTACTACCATTTCGACTGTGGGCAGCAGGTCACAGGTAAGAACCGCTTCGTTTTCAGCGTGAAATACCATTTCGACCATCTGACCCTCTTTCATCAGGTCGGCATTTTCGATGAGGTCAGCATTCAGCGAAATTTGTTCGTAGGTCTCGTTGTGCATAAAATGAAATCCCAAATCATCGCTGTAGAGAAACTGATAGGGTCTGCGTTCAATACGCACAAGGTTTATTTTTACACCCGCATTAAAAGTATTGTCAATAACCCGCCCATTTTCGAGACTTTTCAGTTTTGTCCTTACAAAAGCGCCTCCCTTACCGGGTTTCACGTGCTGAAAATACACAATCTGATAGAGTTTTCCGTTGAATTCGATGGTTACACCTCTTTTAATATCTGCTGTTGTTGCCATAGAGAATTGAATTATCTTTTAAAAAAACGCTGCAAAAATAACAAATCCATTGAATTAAACGAATTTATCGGTGAAAACTATGGTATTTACCATTTTTGATTAATTTTGTTTTTTAGCAACCGAACGTGTCGGTTTGCGTCAAACGAACATAAATTGATTGATTTATGAAAATAAAAACTATACTCCTGTTGATGCTGTTCATGGTTTCGCTGCATGTTTCTGCCGATATAGTATATCACAACGTAAACCCCGACCAGATAATTCTTCCGGGTGATACCGAATATTTTATCGACATGAATGGCGATGCAGTAAACGATTTTTCGATTCATAACAACGTAAACACCGGAGCCGGCATATACAACATTCTTTTTGTTTGTCAGTCGACGGGTGCCGACGTTGTGGGAGCCGATCAGGGAGGCGTTTGGGGGGTAAATGTGTTGTCGAATGGCACAAACGTGGGAGCCGGCAGTAGTTTCAGCGGCACAGCCGCTCCGTCGGATGCCTACATTCGCACCGGAGCCTACACCACATGGATAAATCAGTCGAACCGGTTTATCGGTGTCAAGTTCATGGTGGGTGCTGATACGTTTTATGGTTGGATTCGCATCAGTGTATCGGGCACCAACGTAGTTACTGTAATCGACTGGGCATACAACGACACGAACGGCACCACAATAGCTGCAGGTGACATCGGTGGTGGTGGATTAATCCTTGATGCCAACTTTACTGCATCGGCGTATGTTATCAATGCCGGTGAATGCATCGATTTTACCGATATTTCAACGGGAAACCCCACCTATTGGGAATGGACTTTTGCAGGAGCACAGACCACAGGCTCACTCAGTCAGAACCCCACCAATATCTGCTACTATACTGCAGGCGTTTACGATGTTATCCTGAATGTTCAGAACGCCACGAATACCGATACGTATACCTGCACCGGCTGTATTACCGTAAATGCTCAAACCGATCTGCCGATTGCTAATTTTACGGCAGATTATGTGCTCATTACCGAAGGTGGTTCGGTGAATTTCACCAATACTTCGGTTAACGGACCATTCGACGAAGTGCTCTGGGCATTCGAGGGCGGCTTGCCATTTAACTCTTCTGACGAGAACGCAGGGCCGATTTCGTATGCCACAGCTGGGGTTTATGATGTTTCGCTTACTGTTACCGACGAAGATGGTAATTCTGACACTGAACTGAAATTAGATTATATTAAGGTAGTTCCACTGGCGTCGGAACCACCTGAGGTAAACTTCATCGCTGACCGCACGGTAATAGAGCCCGGAGAATCGGTAAATTTTCATGATCTTACCTATGGCAATCCCTACAGGTGGACATGGACATTTCAAGGAGCCAGTACTCCGACATCAGAGGAGCAGCACCCGCAAAACATTCAATACCCTGCCGAAGGTGTTTACACCGTTAAACTGGTTGCAATGAATAATCTGGGAACCGACAGCCTGATTCGTACAGGATATATCATTGTTGACGACAATCCACCCTGCACTACTTATCCGATACCGGATTTCAGGGCAAGCAACCGGCTCATTGTGTCGGGGACCAAAGTGTATTTCGAGGACCTATCGGTAAACAATCCTACCAATTGGAATTGGTATTTCGAATACGGATACCCGAATTACTCAAATGCAAGCAATATTACCAATGGGATTGAATATAATTACCCGGGAATCTTCGATGTTACCCTTACCGTAAATAATGCCTGTGGAACGAATTATATTACAAAAAACGATTACATCTATGTTTTCACCGGTCCCGTCGCACAATATTGTGATACTCTTTCGAACATAGCTAGTTCAGAGCTAATAACCACTGTCCCGGTATCAGGATGGGGCGAAATTGCCGGACACAACAGCCAGCGGGTCCGCATGTATGCCGATTTCTATGATGACCACAGCTTTTCGAAAATCGAAGCCCTGATAGTACCGGTGCGTACATCTGATTATGCTTCGGTGAACTCCTATGTAAAGTTCTATGTATGGGAAGGTAGCACACCCTATCCGGATTCAATTCTTGCTGAGAAAAAAGTTTTTATTAAAGATATTCCCGATAATTTTTATTCGGTAATCACATTTAACCCGCCCATCGAAATTGAAGGCCCGTTCTATGCAGGCTTCAGCATTAATTATCCCGATTCCGACAACGATGGCATCAGTGATGACCGTTTTTCGGTAAGTGTGGCTTCACCGCGAAATGGATATAATGCCTATAATACCTTATATGCCAATATTGGAGGCGTTTGGTACAGCTGCCCTCAAAAATTTGGATTCGCCACTTCCACCGATATTCGTCCGGTGGCATGTTTGGTTGACATCGAAGATATCATGGTCGATCTAAAAGTAAATATTTACCCCAACCCCGCCAGCGATCAGGTGGTAATCGACATGAACGAACTCAGCTTCCGTCATGCCCGTATCGATATTCTCGACATAACGGGAAAGTTGATTTATACCAAAGAATTTGACCAATCCGGTTCCTACACAATTCCTGTTGATAATTTCCGTGCTGGTTTATATTTCGTTCAGATAAATGCCGACGGAAAACGTATTACCAAAAAGCTTTCGGTAGCCCGTTAAGCTATTTTTTGATTTCGGATATATACAGATACAATTTATCGTTGCGCCGCACCGGTTCCGGCGTTTTCATCGAAAAAGGCAAGCCTTTTTCACATTTATCCACAAGCCCATCATCCACCCGCATTTCGTCAACAACAAACTCAACAACACCGGTTGTTGGCCCTGATACCATTACTTCGTTACCCATACGTAACACATCCGGCGTTTCGATGATGAACTCAGCTACTTTCGATTTTGCGAAGTAATTCGTACACCGGCCAATATGGGTTTTGGTACGGGTCGCTGCTGAAC
>JAGOEF010000047.1 GCA_017997855.1 Bacteroidales bacterium | reverse complement strand
GCATATCACGAAATCCTTCGTAATAAAAATTGAATATTTTTCTGAAAATCTTCATGCGCTTTGTTTTCTAAGTTGCCTTGCGGTAAAATTAAAAAATTAAACTGTTTTATGCAATCAAATTTGGTTTAAATAAAGTAATAAAGAACTTATTTACCAAAATAAAATTAACATTTTTTTAAATAATTTTAAACGAGGGCTGGAGCGGGGTTAGATACTTGGATTCATGGATCAGCAATACATATTAGGAAATCAATTAATTAAATGCTTAAGCAAATTTTGCAATTTCACCGAATAAAACCTGCTTACTTCCTCCTGAAGAAATGCTTCGGGTCGCCCCATGAGCCATAGGCAATTTCGTCGCCTGCCCGGTTTATTTGTTGTTCGAGTTGTTTCAGGTATTCATCGGTTTCGAATGGTATCTGAGGTTTTCCTTTGTAGAGGTTATAATCGTCGTGATATTTCACCGGGGTAATATTGGGCATAATTATATTGGCACCCGATTTCAGCCCTGTTTCTCGTCCACGCGGGTCGATGGTTTGCAGTGCAGTAGTCGAAGCAATATTAACATCTTTCATCACAATGCGCAGCGTGGCAATCATCCGGAAGGTGAGGAGCAGCCTTTCGCTGAGCGGGGGCAGCGCCTTACGGTACTGATACAGCGGGGTTTCGGCATGTTCGATATAGGGTCCCATGCCGCACATATCGATGTCAAAATCGCGCATAAACACAATATCGTCGGCAAGGTCTTCGATGCTTTGAAACGGAAGTCCTATCATAACTCCGGTTCCGGTCTGATATCCTGCTTTCTTCAGGCGCTCGAGGGCTGCAAGCCGGTTTTTGTAGCGGTGCAATTCGTCGTTGGGATGAATTTTTGAGTACAACTCGGGTGACGAAGCTTCAATACGGAGCAAATAGCGGTGCGCGCCGGCATCGAACCAACGTTTATAGACATCTTCGCTTTGTTCGCCGCACGACAGCGTAATTCCCAGTGCCCCATTGCCAATCTGCTTGATTTTTTTCAACAGGCTTTCGATGCGGTTCACAAAATTATCGGTGTTGAGCTCGCCCGATTGTATAACCACCGACCCCCAGTTTCGTTCGTAAGCATATTCGGCACAGCCGATTACCTCGTCGTCGGTAACCACATATCGCTTCACGTTTTCGTTGTCCTTACGGATACCGCAATACAAACAGTTTTTGTCGCAAATATTCGACAATTCGACCAATCCCCTGAAATAGACCTTATTACCTATATGCTGTTGTTTGGTCCGGTAGGCAAAGTCGAGCAGTTGTACATAGTCGTCGCCTTCGGCCTGAAGCATTTGCACAATGTCTTCGTGGGTGTGGTTGCTGCGTGTAAGCACTTCTTCGAAATAGCTCATACGCCGGGGTGTTTTTGCAGGTAAGCATCGAGGGTATTATTCAGCAGCGAAACAATGGTCATCAAACCCACACCGCCCGGTACAGGGGTGATGTAACTGCATTTGGGTGCAACATTTTCGAAATCGACATCACCGACCAGTTTCCATCCCGATTTGGTTTTGTCGCTGGGTATGCGGGTTATTCCCACATCGATTACCACGGCGCCGGGTTTCACCATATCGGCAGTAAGGTAATTGGGTCGTCCTATGGCAACTATCAGAATATCAGCCGACAGGCACAGTTCTTTTAAATTTTTTGTTTTACTGTGGCACATGCTTACGGTAGCGTTTCCGGGATAACTGTTCCGGGCCATGAGCACACCCACGGGTTTACCGACAATATTGCTGCGGCCAATAACCACGCAGTGTTTTCCTTCGGTTTCGATCTGATATCGCCTGAGCAATTCGATAATGCCAAACGGGGTGGCCGAAACAAAAGCGGGGATTCCGGCGAGCAATTTGCCTAAATTTACCGGGTGAAACCCATCGACATCCTTGCCGGGATCGATGGCTTCAATTACCGGTTGTTCGTCTATGTGAGAGGGCAGGGGTAACTGCACAATAAGACCGTCGATGTCAGGGTTGGCATTGATTTCGGCTATCCTGTCGAGCAATACGCTAGCCTGAATGTTTTCGGGAAAGCGGACAATAGTCGAACTGAAACCCACTTTGGCACAGGCTTTTTCTTTGTGACCCACATAGGTTTCGCTGGCACCGTCGTTACCCACAATTATCGCAGCAAGGTGGGGGGCACGCCTGCCCGAGGCCACTATAGTATCAACCCTTTGCTTGATTTCGGAAATCATAGCTTCCGAAATCAGTTTCCCGTCAATCAGTTGCATATCAATACAGTATTTTAATGTTTTTTCGGCATACGGCCCATCATTTTGCGGGCGTTGTTTTTATCGGTCATCATTTGCATCATGCGGCGTGTTTCGTCGAATTGCTTGAGCAGACGGTTAACATCCTGCACGGTAGTACCGCTGCCATCGGCAATGCGCTTGCGGCGGCTGCCGTTAATCACTTTCGGGTTGCTGCGCTCTTCGGGAGTCATACTTTTTATGATGGCTTCGATGCCTTTGAATGCATCGTCGTCGATGTCCATTTTGCTCAGGGCTTTGCCCACACCGGGAATCATCGATGCTATATCTTTGAAGTTCCCCATTTTCTTAATCTGCTGAATTTGCTTCAGAAAATCGTCGAAATTAAACTCGTTTCGGGCAATTTTTTTCTGGAGCTTACGCGATTCTTCGGCATCGAACTGTTCCTGTGCTTTTTCCACCAGGGTAACAATGTCGCCCATACCGAGAATACGGGTAGCCATACGTTCGGGGTGAAACACATCGATGGCATCCATTTTTTCGCCGGTACCAATAAACTTGATGGGTTTGTCAACCACACTTCTGATGGAAAGCGCAGCACCACCACGGGTATCACCGTCGAGTTTGGTAAGAATCACACCGTCGAAGTCGAGGCGGTCGTTAAACTCTTTGGCAGTATTCACCGCATCCTGACCGGTCATCGAATCGACCACGAACAGAATTTCGTCGGGGTTCACGGCATCTTTAATGGCTTTAATTTCGCGCATCATCTGCTCGTCGATGGCCAAACGACCTGCGGTGTCGATGATAACGGTATCGCAGTTTTGCTCTTTGGCATAGCGCAGCGAAGCACGGGCAATGTCAACGGCATTTTTGTTTTCGGGATCGGCATACACCGGCACTTCAATCTGAGCGGCCAGAATTTTCAGTTGCTCGATAGCGGCGGGGCGGTAGATGTCGCAGGCTACCAGTAAGGGTTTGCGCGATTTCTTGGTCTTCAGCATGTTGGCCAGCTTGCCCGAGAAAGTGGTTTTCCCCGAACCCTGCAAGCCCGACATCAGAATCACTGCCGGTCGGTTTTTCAGGGTGATGTCGGTAGCCGACGAACCCATGAGGGCCGTAAGCTCTTCGTGCACAATTTTCACCATCATCTGGCCGGGTTTCACTGCCTTCAGCACATCCTGCCCCATGGCCTTTTCCTTCACATTTTCGGTAAACTGCTTGGCTGTTTTAAAGTTGACGTCGGCATCCAGAAGGGCACGCCTGATATCCTTAAGTGTTTCAGCCACATTTACTTCGGTAATCTTTCCTTCGCCTTTCAGCAGTTTAAACGATCGCTCTAATCTGTCGGTTAAATTCTCAAACATCCGTTTTTTGTTTAGTTGCTGCAAAAATATCTAAAAAAAGCATAAAACAAGAAATTATGCATCACCCGAAAAACATATTCATACTTTAAAAAAAACCTATATTTTTGTTTCGGAAAATTCAGGGATGGACTTTGACAAAACACAGAATATATAAAATCACGGTCTGGGCAATTATTATTTTGCTGCTGCTGCTGGCATATCCGATGGGTGTGCTGGTGCTAAACATCGCCTGCGATTATAAGCCCCCCCAGGCTGTTGTAATAGACGAAAGCAATACCTACGACACGCTCACACCGGGTGAATCGATCGAAATACTCAGTTGGAACATTGGTTACTGTGGCTTAAGCTGCGATATGGATTTTTTCTACGATGGTGGCACCAAAGTAAGGCCCGAAAAAGAAGTTTTTTTCGAGAATTTCATCGAGATCCAGGATTTTCTGCAGGCCGACACCAGCAGTCACCTGATTCTGCTGCAGGAGGTCGATAACGGCTCCAAACGCAGCTATGGAACCAAGCAATTCGACAATTTCTGGAGCCTGAAGCACCTTGATGGATATAAAGCATACTATGCGCCCAATTATCGTGTGAAATTTGTCCCGATGCCCATAACCACGCCTATGGGGAAGGTAGAAAGCGGGCTGGTCACTTTATCGAAGTTTAATCCGAAATCGGTAGTGCGGCGGGCCTATCCGTCGAACGAAAGATTTCCGATGCGCTATTTCAACCTCGACCGTTGTGCTATGGTGCTGCGGTATCAGCTCAGCAATGGTAAAGAACTGATGTTGGTTAACACCCACAATTCGGCTTTCGACGATGGATCGCAGCGAAAGATAGAAATGGAATTCCTGAAGATGTATATTGAGCGTGAATATGCAGCAGGAAACTTTATAGTGGTCGGTGGCGACTGGAACCAGATGCCTCCGGGTTTTGAACCTCAGTTCAGGCACGACCGTTTCGAAGCGGGCTATTCTTTGCCGGTACCTGCCGATTTTACCCCGAAAGGGTGGAAGTGGGCGTTCGACAACCGCACACCCACCAACCGCATGGTGGATAAAGCCTACACAAAAGGCAACACCGGAACCACCGTAATCGATTGTTTTCTGGTTTCACCCAATATTACGGTTGATACGGTGTATTGTATCAACCTGGGTTTTGTGCATTCCGACCATAATCCGGTAATGTTGAAATTCAGAATGGCTGAATAATGCAATATCTTAAAAAGTAATATTCAAAATTAAAGGGCCTTGCGGCCCTTCATTATCATTATCAGATTGTCCTGCCGGGATAGACTTCCAGTGCATGTTTCAATGTTTCCATCGCATTGGCAAGGTCTTCGATTTTAAGAACATAGGCAATCCTCACTTCGTTTTTCCCCAATCCGGGAGTCGTATAAAAACCGGTAGCAGGAGCAACCATCACGGTTTGTTTGTTGTACTCGAAATCTTCGAGTAACCACTGGGCAAAGCGGTCGGCGTCGTCAATCGGCAATTTCACCACGGTATAGAAAGCGCCTTTGGGTTTCGGGCAATACACACCTTTCATTTCGTTCAGCCGGTCAACCATAAAATTGCGGCGGGCAATGTATTCGTCATACACCTCAGTAAAGTACTCTTTTCCTGTTTCTAAGGCAGCTTCCGATGCAATCTGCCCCAGCGATGGCGGACAAAGCCTTGCCTGAGCAAATTTAAGTGCCGTACAGATAACCTCTTTGTTTTTGGTAACCATACAACCCACGCGAACTCCGCACATGCTGTAGCGCTTCGAGACCGAATCCATCATAATCACATTCTCTTCGATACCCTTCAGATTCATGGCAGAGAAGTGTTCGTTGCCATCGTAGCAAAATTCACGGTATACTTCGTCGGAAAACAGGTAGAGGTCATATTTCTTAATCAATCCGGCAAGCACTTCGAGTTCACTCTTCGAATACAGATATCCGGTGGGGTTGTTCGGGTTACAGATAACAATACCACGGGTTCTCGGAGTTATCAGTTTTTCGAATTCAGCCATGGGGGGAAGTGCAAAGTCGTTTTCGACACTCGAAGTTACCGGAATAATCTGAACACCTGCAGTAATGGCAAAACCATTATAGTTTGCATAGAAAGGCTCTGGGATAATTACTTCGTCGCCCGGATTACAGGTCGTCATAAAGGCCATAGTGATGGCTTCGGAACCACCGGTGGTAACCAGAATGTCTTCGGGCTGCACATCGAGACCAATTTTACGGTAGGAGGCGGCCAGTTTGTTACGGTAACCGGCATTACCGGCCGAATGCGAATACTCGATTACTTTGTCCTTCAGATTCCGTACTGCTTCGAGGGCAATTTCGGGAGTTTTAATATCGGGCTGACCAATATTGAGGTGATAGACTTTAACACCGCGCGATTTGGCTGCTTCAGCATAGGGAACAAGCTTTCTGATTGGTGATGCCGGCATCGCCAATCCTTTTTCTGAAATAAAAGGCATAAAAAAGATTATTTATTGGGTTTTTCTTCTAATTTTTTGTCATCGGCTTTTTGAATCTGTTTGCCGTTTGGGTCCTTATTTATCTGCTTTTTGTCAGACTGTTTTTTCTGATATTCATCGTAGTTCGGATCACCTTCAACGGGAGGCAGCACGTTACCTTTAATCTGCAACTGAACCGGATTGTCCTGTCGGTCGGTAAATACCGAAATGGTTTTATTGAAGTTACCAATACGCTGTGTATCATAAGTAACCACAATCTGTCCCTTTTTCTTTTTCTTGATGGGCTCTTTGCTCCATTCGGGGGTGGTGCATCCACAGGAAGCTTTCACATTGGTCAGCGCGATGGGCTTGGAAGAGATGTTTTTAAAAACGAAAACGCCTTTAGCTTCGCTTTTGTACGGAATGTCACCAAAATCGATAATGGTCTTTTCGAAAACAATATCAACGGGTTTAGCCGGTTGATCCTGTGCCATAACAGCACCAATGCCTGCAAGGCAGATTGCCGCAAATAATACACTGATTCTTTTCATTTTGTTAAGTTTAAGAATTTTCAAAAGTATGAAATAAACCAATACTATACCAAATATTTTGACAAAAATGTCACACAGCAACAATTCGTTTTTTTTGTAGATTTGCCGGCGATGAACCAAAAAGCAGCAATACAGGGTACCGCATTCATTATAGGCGCAGGGCCGGCAGGCCTTACGGCAGCTCACGAATTGCTTCGGCACACGGATATTGAAGTTATTGTTGCCGAAAAATCGGGAGATATCGGGGGAATTTCGAAAACCGTGAACTATAAGGGGAACCGTATTGATCTGGGTGGCCATCGTTTTTTCTCAAAATCGGACACTGTGATGCAGTGGTGGCAAAATATTTTTCCGTTGATTGAGTCGCCCGAAATAATTGCCAAAAACGAAACCTGGCCACTCGCAACCGATGAATGTTTTCTTACCAGGGAACGCCTTTCGCGCATTTATTACCTGCGTCGCTTTTTCGATTATCCGGTCAGCCTAAATGCCAATACCATCAGAAATCTGGGATTTCGCAGGATTGTCCGTATCGGGTTCAGTTACATGAAGGCCAGGATATCGCCACGCAAAAACGAAAAATCGCTCGAAGACTTCTTTATAAATCGTTTTGGCAAAGCCTTGTACGAAACATTTTTTAAAGACTACACCGAAAAAGTTTGGGGAATACCCTGCAGCAGCATTTCGGCAGAGTGGGGAGCACAACGTATCAAAGGACTGTCGGTAAGCCGGGTAATAGGGCATTACATTAAATCGCTGTTCGCATCGAAGAAAAACGATATTGCCCAAAAAGATAAAGAGACCAGCCTGATTGACCGTTTTTTGTACCCAAAATACGGTCCCGGTCAATTGTGGGAGAAAGTAGCTTCGCTGATTACCGATCAGGGTGCCCGCCTGGTAATGCATTGCGAATTTAAAAAATTACAGCGGGATTCAAACGGAAAATTCACCATTTCATGCTTCGATAAAATAAACAATAAAGAACTTGTTTTCAACAATATAGACTACGTTTTTTCAACGGCTACTGTAAAAGACCTGATTGCCGGAATCAACGATGTTCCCGCTGCAGTCAGGGCTGTTTCCGAGAAGCTTCAGCACCGCAATTTTATCACTGTGGGATTACTGTTGAACAAACTTAACATTGAGAACTCTACCAAAATAGAAACGCGCAACAGACTGATTCCCGACAACTGGATATACGTACAGGAACCCGGTGTCAACATGGGGCGGATACAAATTTTCAACAACTGGAGTCCCTTTATGGTCAGTGATACTTCGAAGGTCTGGCTGGGGCTGGAATACTTTTGCAACGAAAACGACACAATGTGGACTGCCGGCAATGATTCACTCATCGGAATGGCGGTGCGCGAGCTTAGCGATATGGGCATTGCCTCGTCATCGGAAGTACTCGATGCTACGGTGCTGCGCATGGAAAACACCTATCCTGTGTATTTTGGCGCCTACGAACAATTTGGCACGGTGCGGAAATTTACCGATAGCATCCCCAATTTATTTCTGATTGGCCGCAGCGGAATGCACCGCTACAACAACTCAGACCACAGCATGTTGACGGCCATTACCGCTGTACAGAACATTATCAGTCAACGCAACGATAATGCGAATATCTGGGAGGTAAACACCGAACAGGATTACCACGAAGAGAAAAGCAAGAATTAGTTTACTTTATTTTTTATTACCGGGTAAGCATTTAGATCGATGTTCTGTACCGGTTTAAACTGCGAGGTAAGCAGCTTCCACCGCTCGGGATTACGGTTGATTACATTGGCAATACTCACTTTATGTTTGCCAAGATATTCCGATATTCCGGGTGCAGAAATGGGTGGTACACACAGTGGGCCAACGATTTTACCGGTAAGCGGCAGATTCTGCGCCATGGCTTTCTCCACACCGCCTTTCAGGCGATAAAGGAACTGTTCTGACTTTTGTGCCCGCGATAAATCGGGTTTCACCTGTCCTGCAATTTCGCGCAGCTCCGACTTTTCGAACACCGGAAAATCGAAAAACTCTTCGTGCAGCACAATGGCTCCGGTTTGCCCCGGGAACTGGCCCAGGTAATATTTCAGAGCATCCTCTACAATATTATTCAAGGCATGCATACAGTCGCGGTGTTCCCAGAGCACTTCGTGTGCAGCCTCCGAAATGATTACGTTACGACCATATTCCTGCGACAGCCTGATGGCATATTCATTAGCCAGATTAGCCACCGTTTGCTTGTGTAATTTCTTTTCGGTTTCGGCAGCCGCTTTATGCTTTTGCGATATGTCGAGGATACGGGTCAACTGCTTACTTGCCGAATCAAAAACCAGGCGCTCGCTTGCGGCTTGCTTCAGCACAGCCGCAACACTTCCTGATATCAACGCCGACAAAAGGTCTTTATATTGCACATCGCTGTCCTTTTGCAGCAAGGCAACGCCAAAAACACCCGGGTCTTTACGGAAATCAATCACCAGAAGGTCATGGAGACCGTCGGCAGCATCAGCGATGCGCAGGCAAAGCATGGTTTTATCAGATTCAGCAAAAATATCCAGCGAATGGGCTTGCACACTGTGCGATACAAATGGGAGGGAACCCGGCATCAACCATTGTGTTCCTGCTTTCTTCGGCCTGCGTAAACCAGTGATTATATCGGTGTTTTCAACCTCAATAT
>JAGOEF010000046.1 GCA_017997855.1 Bacteroidales bacterium | reverse complement strand
GGTCAATATGGTAGCTGCAGATTTCGTGTCTTCGATCATTTGCCTAATCAGTCCGATTCTAGGGTCTATATCCGGATTGCTCTCGGCAAGGTATTCACGATGCGTTATCGGACCACCTTTTTCTGCTTGGATATGAATGGAGTACTGAAATGCAATTTGCTGGTATGGCGACGATTCGTCGAACATGGGAACACCCGGTTGTAAGGTTTCGAAGTCGAGATGACACAAGGGGTATTTCAACCGGCTTACAAAGTTGCGGATTTCCTGAACTTGTATTTCAGGGTCCTTGCTGAGTGCCGGAGCCTCTTCAGCTTCAACTGGTGGACGAAGTTTTTTGCAATATTCGGCAAAGTCGCAGCTATAGGGCAATTTGCATTGCGTTCCCATTTCAACAATGGGTTCTCCGGCTTTCAACATTTCCTTCAGCTTATATAAATCGTTACCGATGTTTTCCTGAAGTGGGAGTATGTGTTTCAGTACACTGCCGTGCTTAAATAATTTTTGTACTTCAATGGCACCATGTCGCACATAATTCCTGTCGAAATGCATCACCGAGGCATCGGCCAGATCGAGTCCGGCACCAACAGCCACATAATACTGCACTGCCACATCTTTTATATGTTCGGGCTTAGTATCATTGGTGCTTTTCACTTCGTAGAGGTGCCAGCGTCCGTTTTCTTTGTGCAACAGGTCGATGGCAACCAGGGTATCATCATAAATAAAAGTGGCTTCATAAATGGTTTCAACGCCCTGCTCAATAAACTCAAGAGTTCGTTTTGCCGATTGATATCCCGGATAATCTTCGAGTACAGCCATTTTACCATCCGGAAAATACGCCTGAGCCAATTGCCCCACATTGGTTCCTTGCGTAAATATTGCCTGTGTGGTAGCGTCAATAACCTGTTCGTCTTTTTTGTGCACATACAGCCACAACGACTTGTTGCAGTTCATTCCGCGGGTGTATTTCGATTTTGATAGCATGGGCTTGATTTTTAAAGTTCAAGTTTACAAAATTATATTGGCAAATGAACGATTCGAAAGCGACAATACGTGTCGCTATAAAAGTTTTTTAGCGTATTCTTTAGAAGTTTATCACAGCGTGAAGGTGTATTATTTCGAACTGTAGCAATACGCTAATCACGCGTTATACTCCCCCAAAACTTCGGCAAAATCCAATCTGTTTTGCCGAAGTTTTGAGTTGGTAAATTATCACTTTATCAGTTTATCAGCTCAGAGTTATGTGCCAGTTACTATCAGTGGGTGGAAAACCTTCAAACATTCCTCATTCCTCACTCTTCAAAATAATACGAGTAGTCAATTCCCTTCATGAACATTTCGTGGCTATCGATTTGGTTTGTTAAGGCGTTTATTAATAATTGCTTCAAGGTGCTATCGTCCTGAGAACTCTGAACCATTGCGTTCATGTATTCGGTTTTACCAATTTTACTCCAGTCCACGCATTTTTTTATGCGTTTTTTCATTATCAGATCAAGCCAGACTCGGGTGCTCCGACCATTGCCTTCCATAAATGGATGAGCTATGTTCATCTCTACATATTTCTCTACAATTTCGTCCAACGAATTTTCGGGCATTCCTTCAATTTGTTTTAATGTGTCGCCAAGGAAGTGAGATGCTGCAAATTGGAAACCACCTTTCGAAATGTTTTTTTGCCTGATTTGTCCGGCAAAATCATACAAACCGCCAAACAAATAGGCATGTATCTGCTGTAATCCCTTGCTTGTTCCAACTTCAATACTGTCGATAAAAGAGCTCTCAAACAGGGCATACGCCTTGGATTTACTTTTCACATCAATACTTTCGTCGCTAAAGGTAAACCAATCGATAAACCGGTTGGCTTTTTTGCCCGGGAATTCCTTGCCTAAGGCAACAATTCCGTTGTAGTCGAGCATATCTGTGACATATCGTTTGCCGTCGCTGGCTAATAGTTTCAGTTGGGTAGTGGCACTAACCAACTCACTTTTTTCGTTCTTTAATTTGGCTTTTAAATATTTCCAGTAATTACGTGTTTTGGTATAGTCGTCCTGGCCGGTGAGAACGGCTACAACGTCGACCACCGAGAACCACCACTTGGCGTTTTGCTCATCCCACAGTGCCCGAACCTCCCGATCATCGAAAAAACGTATGGATATTTTTTGGCTACTGCTCATTGAATCTGTTGTTGCTCATTCCCCTATAGTGCTGCTTAAATAATCATGTACAAATATAATAGCTCTAACGCAATTAGCGTGCAATGGTATGGATAAAATCGAAACTGATTATTACCAATCTATCTTCCGTGTAAATGTAATCCTCATTCCCCATCCTTGTCACTAAAAGCAGAAAAGGATGAACAAGGTATTCCCGTATGGCTGTATAACAAAAATTATCACAATCAAAATCCCGGCAGAAAAACAGAAAATGCTGAAAATAAAATGCTTTAGAAATGTCTATTATGCGTACGTTTACTTTAATCGCCAGATGACGGCCCCCACGTCATTTGCCAATAGGGTCAATGCAAAAATCTTTACGCTTGCAATTGTTACAATGGGCACCCATCCATACCCTGTCAAACTGATTTACAGCTGCTTCTACCAGTGAAGGGTCAGTTGTAAGTATTCCGGCTTCGAAATTTCGGTTATCGCTACCTTTCATACCCAAACCGGCACCTGTGAGATTTGCCGATCCGATATAAGCCGTATGGTTGTCGAAAAGAATCAGTTTGAAATGTACGCGCGGGCAAAGCATTCGTTCGAGGCCGCCAAACAGGGCAGGGTAGTGGTCGAAATCTTTTCTGAAGTTCGGACCCGGTTCTTTGGCATGAATTAATCGAACCGAAACATCGCGTTGTATCAGGTCCGATAGTATTTCGAGCAGAGGCACCAGCCGGCTTCCCTTTTTAACATATAAATCCTTGATGTCGGCGGTGCCAATCCACAACGTTTTCTTCACAGTACCCATCATCGTTATCAGCTTCTCGTAGTGCTGACCATTTTCGATGTATCGTGTTTCGCTCATAGGGGCTTCAGGGTACGATTATGCTCAGCGATTTAGGTTGTATACTAACACTCACCGCATTAACCAAACCCATTGGGTCGCCGTCAACCTGACTATGTACCGGAGCGGATGCTTCTATGAGGACATTTTTCACTTTATAGATTTCGACATTCTTCGAAAGATCGAAATTCTTGAGAAATAGTTTGTTAGCCATCAACAAAGCGCGAAATACCGACACAGGGCGAATAATGCACATGTCGAGCATTCCATCGGTGATTTTTGCCTCCGGGGCAATGCTGGCATTAAAGCCAAACTGGTCGGAATTTGCAAAGCTGATCATAATTGCGCGTCGCGCCAGGCTGATATCGCCAAAGCTAATACGGAACCGGCCGGGACGGTATTTGGGGAATCGTCTTAAAATAATGTTCAGATAAGAGAAAAAACCACGCCTGCGACAATGCGAAAACTCATGGGCTACCAGGGCATCAAACCCCACACCGGCTATACTTACAAACATTTTATCATTAAAAGTGGCCGTATCGATTCGCCGTACCCGTTGCCGGTTGATTATCCCAATCGAGAACTTGAGTATAAGAGGAATTTTAAGATACAAGGCAAGACCATTCCCTGAACCCACCGGAATTAAGCCCATCACACTGCGACTTCCGATCAGTCCCCGTGCTACCTCATTGGCAGAACCATCTCCTCCAACAGCCACCACAATGTCGGCGCCTGCCTCCGACTCGCGGCGCGCAATTTCAGTCGCGTGCTGCGGATATTCAGTGTAAATAATTTTTTTATCAAAAAGCCCATGATCCAGAAATCTATTAATGGCCTTTTCGACCCTCTTTTTCTTCCGGACCCCTGATTTAGGGTTGATGATAAAAACTATTTTCTTCTTGTCTCCCATACAACACAAGTTTGTATTAGCGGTAATCTGGCTGTGGCACAGGTCTCAAAAGTAAGTGATTTAGCCGAATTAGAAACAAAAAGATGTTAACAATAGAATTTATTCCAGGGGGAGTTAATCTTTCACCCTGCGTTGATACGAATTTACAAAGTTCTGCCAGTTTCCATTCTGGTATTTATTCTGGCGGATAAATTCAAGGTAAAGTTCCATCATCGAAGGAGCATAATAACCTTTAAATGTGTAAATAAGCGATTTTTTTTCATCGAAAAACACCGTGGCAGGCATGGTAATCAGAGGTTGTAGTAAAGCAATAACAAGGTTGTGAGGATGTCCGGGGCCTTCGTTGTCATTAGTGAATGTGTGTCCTAAAAAATTAATAGTATCCAGGCTGGTTACATCAAGTTTTACTGCATAATAGCTTTCGCCGATAATTTCAGCAATTATCGGATGTGTGAAAGTTGTATTGCTCATTACCCGGCTGCTTGGCGTTAAATCATGATATATATACAGCAAAACTTTACGGGGATTTTTTTCCATTTGGACATTTAATTCATCAAAACTGAGCCAGGCAATTCTCCCATTAATATTGGTTTCGACCGTATCAGGAGTAAAGGTTTTCTTGAAGTTCTTCTGAAAATCTTCATAATTGGCAGTGTTATAAACCTTTTCGGCGAAATAAATTAATAAGGGTTCAATCTGACCAACATCCATGTATCCAGGCACAGCATTTACCCGGAAATTTTCATCTATATAAACCGTGGTGGGATACGACATTCTGCCACCCAATAACTTCACAGCCAGTGAATGGGGCGGACGCTGACCCGTATTATTATTCACATACATTGTGTCGCGATAATACAATGTATCGCGGGTTTCGGCATTGAGTTTCACCGGATAGAAATGGTCGTTGATATACCTCGCTATTGCCGGATTGCTGAAAGTCGTCTGATCCATCTTTTTACACCATCCGCACCAATCGGTGTACATATCAATCATAATCGTTTTTGGCTGAGCTTGTTGCAGTTTGACAGCCTGATCGATGGTCATCCAGCGAACGGTTTCAGTAGTTGTGGTAACAGCTTGCTGCTGCGATAAAACAAGCAGCGGACAATGTAAAACCACTATTGTATAGACAATATTTTTAAAAAAATTCGTTATTTTTATTTTCATACCTGATAAAAATAGAGTACTTTTAAAATCTTTTTAGTCACAATAAATATGATACAAATATGAGCAAGATTTTTGAATTAGAACCCAAACAAGTCTGGAAACATTTCTACAGTCTTACACAGATTCCACGGCCTTCCAAAAAAGAAGCCAAAGTGATTGAATTTATGAAAAAATTTGGTGAAGACCTTGGACTTGAAACCATTGTTGATGAAGTTGGCAATGTTATTATCCGCAAACCGGCCACCAAAGGAATGGAAAACCGTAAAGGCGTTGTTTTGCAAACCCACCTCGACATGGTTCCACAAAAAAACTCCGACACACAACACGATTTCGAAAAAGACCCGATTAAGGCTTACATCGATGGCGAATGGGTAACTGCCGAAGGAACAACCCTGGGGGCTGACAATGGCATGGGTGCTGCTGCCACAATGGCCGTATTAGCCAGCAAAGACCTTGTACATGGTCCCGTTGAGGCACTTTTTACTATTGATGAAGAAACCGGTATGACTGGCGCCGAAAACCTGAAACCAAACATTCTTAAAGGCGACATCCTGATGAATCTCGACTCGGAAGACGAAGGCGAGCTATATATCGGTTGTGCCGGTGGCGTTGATGTTAACGTATCGATGGATTATCCCGAAACCCCGGTTCCGGATGGTTTTGAGGCTTTCGAAATTAGCCTGAAAGGGCTCAAAGGCGGTCACTCGGGTATGGACATTAATGTTGGTCGTGGAAACAGCAACAAACTCATGGCCCGTTTCCTGAACCACTGTATCTATCATTTCGATATTAAGCTTGCCCGCTTCGAAGGGGGAAGCCTGCGTAATGCCATACCGCGCGAAGCTTTTGCAACAGTGCTGGTTCCCAAAGCTGATGCTAAAAAACTTTCGAACGAAGTTGATATGTTCCACAAAATGTATCGCAGCGAGTTTTCGGTAACAGAGCCCGACCTGAAACTGAGTATTGCTCCGGTTGCAGCGCCAAAACTGATTGCTGCCGATAATTACAAGGAAAAAATGATAAAGGTGGTATTTGCCTGCCCTCATGGAGTTGAGCGAATGAGCGACAGCATGCCCGGACTGGTTGAAACATCAAACAATCTGGCTATTGTAAAAATGATTGATGGTAAATTTACGGTGAATTGCCTGGTTCGCAGTTCGGTGGATTCTGCTAAAATGGGAACCATGTATAAAATCGGAACTATTTTCGACCTGATTGGTGCTGATGTGAAATTCGAGGGTGCATATCCCGGATGGAAACCCAATACTGATTCTCCCATACTTAAAACTATGCAGTCAGTTTATCAGCAATTGTATGGAAAAATTCCTGAAATTAAAGCCATTCATGCCGGTCTTGAGTGCGGAATACTTGGTGCTGCCTATCCGAACTGGGATATGATTTCGTTTGGTCCAACCATCCGCTACCCGCATTCTCCCGACGAAAAAGTGCATATTGCCAGCGTGGGTAAATTCTGGAATTATCTGGTCGAAACCCTTAAGAATGTACCCGTGAAATAAATCCCTTTATAGACACATTAAAAAAAGCAGGCAGACATTTTTCGCCTGCTTTTTTAATTTCACGAAGTTATTCTTCCATAACTAATCGGATGATTTCATCCGTAGCGTGTCTGGCTTCCGGTAAACTTCCTGCTACCATCCACACATGAAACATCGAAGGGTACTCGTAATAGCGCATGGCTATACCTTTTTCGCTGAATTCATGGCAAATTTTGCGGCAATCCGGCATCAGGATATCATGGGTGCCGATAAACAACGATACTTCACCCAACCCATCGAAACTGCCATATATCGGGCTAACCCGGTAATCATCCAGCGACAGACTTCCTGCATACAGTTTTGCGGCTTGTAGCAGGGCTTCCTTTCCAAGCATTTTATCAAAACATTCAACCGAATCAATTTCGGGGTTTTGCATCGACAAATCGAGCCAGGGGGACAACATAATTATTTTTGATGCCAATATTCTGTGTTCGTTTCGCATATACTGAGCCAAACCCAGGGCCAAACCTCCTCCGGCTGAATCACCCATAAAAATAAAACGTTTACCATAATACTGAGATTCAATTTCCACCATATATCTCCAAAGAAAAGCATACACATCGATGCAATTCGCACTCGGAGCCAAGGGATAGTCGGGAATGATAATGGTCGCACCCGTTTTTTCCACCAGCAACGAAATTAAATTCCAGTGAAGGCGCAATAAATTGTTCACATAAGCGCCACCATGCAGATACACAATTACAACATTGCCAGAACCAGGTTTAGGTGAAATTTTGTACACTGTCCGGTTTTCGAATTGCGATTCGGCAACCTGAAACCTGCGTTTTACATTTGCAGGTGGGGCTGTAAAACGGGTATTGAATTTTGCCTTAAAAATTCGTTTTTCCATTTTCTTCTTCAGACCAAGTAATTGAAGGCTGGTATTTGTCGCCCGCGCAGCCCGGCTAAGTGGTTCATTATGAATGTAAATAACCGGTTGACTCATACTGTTTTTAGATTGGGCATGCAATTGAGAACCCCAGGCAATCAGAACCATTAAACAAACAATCACCCAAATCCGCATACTTTCGAAAATCAATAATTGCTTCATTTTTTATCGAGTTGTGCTTTCAGAAAATCGGCCGATTCTAAATTCTTTGCCATGCGTGCTACTTGCTCAGGATTATGGCCATTCTTATCAATAACACCTGCATCAGCTTTCGCCGAAATCAACATTTTCACAATAGGCAAGCCGAGCGGATTCATGGCAGCAGCATGCAATGGAGTGTTTCCATCGATATCATTACTATTAACATCGCAGGACTTTTTAATTAATAAATTCACAATTTTTGTTGAACATCCGTAACCTGAGGCAATATGGAGTGGGGTGAGCTGGTCGCTGGTAAAACTATCGCATGGATGAGTGCTTTTTAATTGCTTAAGAATTGCCTTTTCGAAATCAGAGAAAACATCGAAGTGCGTAATGATTTCATAGGGAATGTACGTCTTTTCGATCTCTACCACTGAATCGTACACAACCATTTCTCCATACATATCTATCGCTGTGTGTTGCTCGACTTTATCAAACTTAAGGATAATCGGATCAAATACATTAAATCCGTTATTCACTGCCAGCAAAAGAATATTTAACAAGCTGTCAGCTTCATATTTGTAAAAATCAGTAAAACCGTTGTCAGCTTGCTCACTTAAAGCACCCAAAACACAAGCCATCAATGGAAAGTAAACTGGTCGATCGGGAATATTCACCCCGGCTCCGGCCTCAATAAGCATTTGTGCAATGCTGAAATCATGTTTTTGTGGATTATTATTCTCCCAATTTATCAAGGATGGAAATGTAAAAGCTTCAAGAACATCGACACCCATGTTATTCTTCGAATTTAGGTCGATTTTTGAATCAATCAGTGCTCGTATAATTGGGTGAGAATTAGATAATGAAACTGCATAATGAAGCGCTGAATTTCCATATTCGTCAATACCAATATACTTTCCTTCCTGAATCTGTTGAAGAATTATTGGTTCAAAACTGGACATGTTTTCATAACTGAACAGAGCATGCAAAGGAATGTATTCTTCAGGCACCATAAAAACTGTATCAAAGACTATAAGTTCGCCCCATTCATTTTCCCTAGCCATTTGCACAACATTTGGATATTCAAATTTAAGTGGTTTTAAAATGTTAAAGCCATGATTCACAGCCAAAAGCAACAAATTAAACAGGCTGTCTTTACTATAATTGCAAAAATGGTTATAACGCGTATCTGAGTCTCCTTCGAGTGCAATCAAAACACATGACATAAGTGAAAAGCTTTCAATAGTGTCGGCATAGTTTGCTTCAGCGCCTGCTTCAATAAGCATTTTTGCAATACTAAAATCGTGAATATGGTTAATAGCTTCATCCCAAATAATAATGCTGGGGAAAGTATATGCATGCAGCACGTCAACTCCTTCCATATTTCTTGCATTAACATCGGCCCCCAAATCAAGTATGGCTTTAATAATGGGTATTGAATTTCCGACAGCCGCTGCAATATGTAAAGCTGTGTTCCCGAATTCATCAGGGGTCATACACATGGCTGCATCGAGCTTGGTAATAATTTCATTTTCGAATTCTAAACACTTATTGTGCTTTACGATAGTCCAATATGGGTAAATGGTAATATCGATATTAATTGTCAATGCAGATTCAACCACATCATCGTATTCACCATACATGACAACGTAATCCAAATAGGTTGAATGATAACTCAAAGGCTGAAAAACATGTAAACCATCCGAAATCATGAGTTTAATAATTGAAAACAATTCATCTTTAGGGTATTCCGAAAAACGATTATAAAATTTTTCGGTATGGTCAATGGCGTCAAAAATGTAAAACGCAAATGAACCCAGACTGCTTGAAGGAGTGTATTCAAAGTCGGCTCCGGCACGAATCAGGGTGTTTGCAATAGATAAATCTTTCGCCTTCACTTCGAGTGTGTAGTCGCCAAGGCTATCTGGACATGCGAAATAGAGCAGGGG
>JAGOEF010000045.1 GCA_017997855.1 Bacteroidales bacterium | reverse complement strand
GTTGTAACCGTTGAACGTGATGCCTGCGGTGGTTGCTTTGCAAAGATTCCGCCCCAGCGCCAGTTAGATATCAATTCAAGAAAGAAAATCATTCCCTGTGAATTTTGTGGGAGGATTCTCGTTGATAAAAGCATTTTGGGTATTACGGAATAGTTAAAAACCGTTAATAAATTCTAATAATATTTAACCTTTTGAACAGATTCCTGTTATTAAAAGGAATAATTTTGTATCGAAAATAATCAAATTAATCTCTTATGAAAAAAGCTATCTTTTTAATTCTGGGAATGGTTGCCTTCGGCTTTGTTATGGCACAGACCGTTCCCACGAACTGGACCATTACCACATCGGCGCTTACTGCCGTTGAGGAAACCGGTGACGTCAGTGATGGGTCGAAAGCTGCATTGATGACCTGGACAAGTGTTGACAATCAGGACATTGATTCTGATCCGATTGCTGTAACTGCAGGTGCTTCATTTTCGGCTTCGGTCGATGTTCTCGACAACGATCCTGCCGGCAGATGCCGTATTGGCATTTTCTGGGGAACCGACATCACCCCTCCCTCGAATTATGCAACGGGGTACTCAGCCGATGGAGTTGACTGGCAAACCAACACCCTGACAGGAACTGTTCCTGCAGGAGCAACCACCGCTGTAATCAGAATTCGTTTCTACGATGTTACAGCAGGTTGGGCAGGTACTGCCAGCGTTATTATCGACAACATTGTGTATACAGAAAACGGTGGCGCCAACCTGTTGGCAAATGCCAGTCTTGAGCTTTGGGGAACAGTTCAGCTTAACCCCGAACTTAATGTTACTTCACCTGCAAATAATGCAATTGTGAATGCCGACAATGTAAGTGTTGTTTTCGAAGTGGCAAATTTTGAGCTGGGTACTGATGGTGAGGTTGAATACATTCTCAATTCCGGTGCTCCGTCATATACCACCACCAGCCCCATCAATATCTCTGGTCTTACCGAAGGCAACAACACCATTCAACTGCAATTGGTTGACATGGAAGGCACAGCCTTAGACCCGGCTGTTTTAGTTACGCTGAACGTAATTTACGAAATACCTTCGACCGACCCAACAATTACAATAACCAGTCCTACTGAAGGTCAGAATATTAATAGCGATGCTGTCAACATTACATTTACAGTAGCTAATTTCGATTTAGGTACTGAAGGGAAAGTAGCTATAAGCGTTGACGGTGGTGCTACCACGTACCAAACCAACACAAACGCCATAGCACTGACAGGATTAAGCTATGCTGAACATACCGTGGAACTCGAACTGGTTGACATGAGTAATAACGCTCTTGACCCGGCAGTTACAGACGTAGTTACATTCACTTGTGTGGAAACTACACCCGGTGGCATGGAACCTTTCGACAACAGCACTGCTACAGCAACTTATGGAGATGGTTCTTTCGTAGGCAATAACGATATAACCTGGAATTACTATCATTCACGCAACGAAGGTGATTATCCGATTAACGGAACCGGGTTGATGCTCCGTCGTGCCTCCGACAGCAAGCTCGAATCAGGCCAAATCCCTGGTGGTATTGCCAGTTTCGAGGTAAAAATGCGTAAAGCCTTTACCGGTTCTACAGCCCGTCAGCTGGAACTTTACATCAACGGACAACTTGCCGGTACTTCCGAAAGTTTTGGTGCTTTTACCGGTGCCGACGAAACCATCTATACTTTTGCCGTTGAAAACATCAATGTAGCCGGAAGTTTTACCATGATGATAAAATGCGTTGGCGAAAGCGATTTTAACAGTCAGATTACCATCGACGATATATCGTGGACACAGTTTTCATCAACAGAACCTTATTTGTATATCTCATCACCTGCCAACAATGCCACTATAAATACAACCGACGTTAATGTGGCATTCAATGTAACTAATTTTGATTTAGGAACCGAAGGACGAGTAAAATATGTTGTTGACGGAGGAAGTGCTCAATACACAACTGCAAGCCCGATTGCACTCACCGGTCTTTCGGAAGCATTACACACGGTTGCACTCGAACTGGTTGACATGAGCAACAATCCATTAAGCCCGGCAGTAACTGCTCAGGTGAGCTTCACAGTAAACACCAGCGTTCCCGAATACAACACAATTTATAGTATACAATATACGACTGAAGCTTCGGGAGATTCTCCACTGGTTGGTCAGGAAGTTACCACCAGGGGCGTTGTAGTTGCTAAAAACGGAGATAAATTCTGGATACAGGACGGTGTTGGAGCATGGAATGGTGTATATGTTTATTTCAACACCACCCCGAGTCCCGCTGTGGGCGACTCTGTTTGGGTTAACGGTACCGTTGCCGAATATAATAACCTGACCGAAATTTCGTTTGCCACATTTACATTGATTAACTCGGGAAATACCATTGGTGCTCCAGCTGAAATAACCACTGCTGATGCCAGTGCCGAAATGTACGAAGGAGTACTGGTTCAGATTGAGGGCGTTAATTCAGCAGCTCCCGACAGTTACGGACAATGGGCCGTTAATGATGGTTCTGGAGCTATATTGGTTGATGACTTACTGTATGATTACACCCCTGTATTGGGCAACACCTACAATGTAACCGGTGTGGCTGATTTTGCGTTTAGTGAACGTAAATTATTACCCCGGGACGCAGCGGATGTAATTGATCTTGGAGTAAGTAGCACTCCAATGCTTTCGATTACCAGCCCTGCCAATGCATCCACCGTGTACAGTGCTGGAACAACAGCTGTATTTACAGTTTCGAATTTCACACTGGGTACTGAGGGAAAAATTGCATACCAGCTTGATGGTGGCAGTGTAACTTATATTACAACAACAACCGCTGCCATAACCGGCATGACTGATGGATCGCATACTTTGAACGCACAACTGGTGAATATGTCGAATGCACCACTGAGTCCTGCTGTTACAGCAACTTCAACCTTTACTGTTGACCTCAGCGGCCCGGATATCACTCCGATTTATGACATTCAGTTCAGCGAAACCTCACCCTATGCTTCTCCCCTTGTAAATCAGACTGTTACTATCGAAGGTGTTGTTACTGCTTCATTTAACGGTACACCCTATGGTGAAGGTTATTTTGTACAGGATGACAATGGTGCATGGAATGGTTTGTATATTTTCGATCTGAACAATACGCCTGCCATTGGCGATAAGGTTATGGTTACCGGTAAAGTTTCGGAATATTTCGAAATGACAGAGTTAACCACCATTTCGTATTATCAGGTTACTTCAATTGGTGAGGTTGTTCCACCGCCCGTAATTATTTCGACCGAAGCTACCAACTCCGAAATGTACGAAAGCGTTCTGGTTAAAGTTCAGAATGCCGAATGTTTAACTCTTCAAGATAGTCATGGAGAATGGACAGTAAATGACGGTTCGGGTGTTGCCACTTGTAAAGAAAACGGTGTTTTTGCATTTCAAGAAGTTGTCGGAACACATTACGACATTATCGGTGTAATACTTTACACGTTTGAAACATTCACACTTAACTACCGTATTCCTTCGGATGTTGTGGAATCGACAGCCATCGAAACCGAATTGAGCAGAAGTACTACCATTTATCCCAATCCGGCCACTGACGTAATTCAGGTTGTTTCGGAATTACCCCTAAAATCGCTGAGTATCGTTACTCCTGAAGGAAAAACTGTTTATTCAAGTGAAATCAACAGTTTCAATGGAAGTATCGACATCAGTTCGCTGGCTTCGGGTTTGTATTTCATCAGAATCGAAGGTGAAAACGGATTCGGTATTAAAAAACTGATCGTGGAATAAAATCCTTAAAAAACGCATTACAAAATTCCGGCAAAACCGGGATTTTGTTTTATAAATAAATTCGTTTAGATTTGTCAGGAATTTTATCAAAAGTAAAATGAGAAAAACAAGATTACTGATTTTTGCATTCTTTGCCCTCATTTTTATCAGCTCCTGTACCAGTTTCGAAGAGGGTTCCTATCTGAGTCTTCGATCGGTTGAATCGCGTATCAACGGAGCCTGGGCACTCGAAACAGCCCTGATCAACGACTTGCCCGATGATTCGTTGTTCAACGAAGAATCGCAATATATCCTTAATTTCGGTGAGCAATCGGTTTTCGAAATGCAATGCTACCGTAACGGGGAACTTGCCTATTCGAAAAACGGTAGTTGGCAATACAACCCCGACAACCGGCATATTTCGTACATGCTTACCGGTGACAGTCTTTGTCAGGATTATTATGTAAACCGTTTGACAAATAGCGAAATGTGGCTGGTGCTTGAGCGAAGCAATCAAATCCGTACTGAATCAAGTGTTGAGAAAAGATACATTAAACAATAACTTAAAACAGAATCCTATGAAAAGAGCTAGTATTTTCGGAATTGCAATCGCAGTATTTGCATTCGTATTTTCTTCATGCCAACCTTACGAAGAAGGCCCGTCAATCAGTTTATTGTCGAAAAAGAGCCGACTGGCCGGTGAATGGACTGTAACCGAAATCCTTAATAATGGTACAGCCCAAGACATTTCGAGTTTAGACCCAAAATATACCTTCGAAAAAGACGGGACTGGAACTGCGAGCTTACTATTATTTAATCTGCGCATATCTTTTGAAGCGGAATGGGAGTTAACAAATAATGGCGAAACATTGAGAATGAGAGCCAAAGGTGAAAACCAAGTTTGGAAAGAATGGGAAGAATTCACTATATTGAAACTATATAAAGATGAAATGGCTATTGAAAGAACCTATTTTGACGAAGGCTATCAAACCAACATCACCCAAAAAATTTCGATGACTAAAGAATAAAGTAAGGTAAAAACAAATAAAAAACCTGCGGTCAAACCACAGGTTTTTTTTATTTTTACCCTTTTAATAAGCGACGACTATGATTAGTAAAGAGCAGTTTCAGCAAATGATTCTGGAAGGTATCCCGCAAGAGCTTCCGCCGAAAAAAACTATAAACACTTCGTTAAATCATGCTCCCAAGCGAAAAGAAATTTTAGGTAATGACGAGAAAAAACTGGCCATCAGAAATGCACTACGGTATTTTAAACCGGAATGGCATTCGGTATTAGCCGAAGAATTCAAAGAAGAACTGGAGACCTATGGCCGTATTTACATGTATCGTTTTATGCCTGATTACGAAATTTTCGCACGCGATATTTCATGGTTTCCCCATCGTTCACATCAGGCTGCAGCCATCATGCTGATGATAAGCAACAATCTCGATAAGGCAGTTGCCCAGCATCCGCAGGAACTGATTACTTATGGTGGTAATGGGGCGGTTTTTCAAAACTGGGCACAGTACCTGCTCACCATGCAATATCTGGCAAACATGACCGACGAGCAAACCCTGGTGATGTATTCGGGTCACCCCATGGGGCTGTTTCCTTCGCACAAAGATGCTCCGCGCTGTGTAGTAACCAACGGTATGGTTATTCCCAACTATTCAAAACCCGATGACTGGGAAAAATTCAATGCGCTCGGCGTTTCACAATACGGGCAAATGACCGCAGGTTCCTATATGTATATCGGGCCGCAGGGAATTGTACACGGTACTACAATTACCGTATTGAATGCAAGCCGTAAAATTTCGAAATCTGGCGAAGGCCCCGAAGGAAAGCTGTTTATTACCTCCGGTCTCGGTGGTATGAGCGGAGCCCAGCCAAAAGCAGGAAATATAGCGGGTGTTGTAAGCATTACAGCCGAAATAAATCCTAAGGCCGCACACAAGCGTCATGAGCAGGGCTGGGTCGACGAAATCAGCGACAATGTTGACACTGCCATTGATGTCGCCTTGAAATACGTTTCATTAAAACAGGCGCGGTCGGTGGCATACCTGGGCAATGTTGTTGATTTGTGGGAACGGCTTGCCGAACGAAACATAAAAGTTGATTTGGGTTCTGATCAGACTTCGCTGCACAACCCATGGGCAGGGGGATACTATCCGGTTGGTCTCAGCCTTGAAGAATCGAACCTATTGATGGCTGAACAGCCTGAGATTTTCCGTGAAAAAGTTCACCAAAGCCTCAAGCGGCAGGTAAAAGCTATCAACACACTCTGCAGCAAGGGAATGTACTTCTTCGATTACGGCAATGCGTTTCTACTCGAAAGTTCACGCGCCGGAGCCGACATCATGGCCGCTGACGGAATCTCATTCAGGTACCCGTCGTATGTGCAGGACATCATGGGCCCCATGTGCTTTGACTTTGGTTTCGGACCATTTCGCTGGGTATGCTGCTCGTCGAAGCCCGAAGACCTCGACACTACCGACAATATTGCACTCGGTGTGCTGAATCGCCTTGCTGCTGAATCGCCCAACGAAATTTCGCAGCAAATGCACGATAATATAAAATGGATTCGCGAAGCAAAAAAAAATGCACTGGTTGTGGGTTCACAAGCCAGAATTTTATATGCTGATGCCAATGGTCGCATCGAAATTGCGCGAGAATTTAACACAGCCATTCGTGAAGGAAAAATCAGTGCTCCCATTGTGCTTGGACGCGATCATCACGATGTTTCAGGGACGGACTCGCCGTATCGTGAAACCTCTAATATTTATGATGGCAGCCGGTTTACCGCCGATATGGCCATACAAAATGTAATTGGCGATTCGTTCCGCGGGGCTACCTGGGTTTCGATTCACAACGGTGGTGGTGTTGGATGGGGCGAAGTAATAAACGGAGGGTTTGGCATGGTACTCGATGGCAGCAACGATGCTGACCGCAGACTCGAAATGATGCTATTCTGGGACGTTAACAATGGAATCAGCCGCCGCAGTTGGGCACGCAACGAAGGAGCTGTGTTTGCAATTCAACGGGCAATGGAAAAAAATCCTAATTTAAAAATAAGCATTCCCAACATGACATCCGACGAACTTATCAATTCATTGTTTTAACATAAAAAACACAATCTATGAAAAAAATCATCCCGGGAGCACTCATTATTTGCCTGCTCGTTGCTGCATGCGGAAAGAAAACCACCGAGAACTCTACCCCGGCTGCCTTTATTGGTCAAAACACCATAGAGGAAACCATTCAAGCGCTTAGCGACAGTTTCCCAACTCAAAAGACACGCATTGAGCGCGGGGTTAAACAAATTGCCGGTCTTTGGCAGGAAACCGATGGTACGACCGACAATTTTAAGGAATTCTGTAAAAAAAGTTTTATTGGTGATACGGCAGAACTTCATACCGTATTTCTTAAACTGGAGCGCAATTTCGAAGTACTCTATGGTGGCAACAACCAAATGGTGATCGGGCTTATGGAACCCCTGCATCTCGATATGGGCGAACTGCATCCTGTTGATGAAATGTTTGGAGCCTATTCGCCGGGAGCTCATTTATCGGATGATTTTTTCGAAAATAAAATTGCATTTCTCACTGCACTAAACTTTCCGGCTTATACACTGGCTGAGAAAAAACAACTCGGCGAAAACTGGACAGCCCGGGAGTGGGCATACGCCCGTATGGGGGACCTGTTCACGCAACGGGTTCCGGCATCGCTGATTCAGGCTGCTTCGGTTGCAACCACCAATGCAGACACATACATATCAGAATATAATATTATGATGGGGAAACTGGTAAACGATAAAAACGAGAACCTCTTCCCTGCCGATATGAAACTGATAAGCCACTGGGGACTCCGCGACGAACTGAAATCGAACTACAATGCAGAACGGGGCTTCGAAAAACAACAGCTGATTTACACTGTAATGCTGCACATTATTAATCAGACAATACCAAAAGATGTAATTAACAATAATGCATTGAGTTGGAATCCTAAAAGCAATACCGTGTATAAAGATGGTGCGTCGGTTGCTGCGGAACGCGAAGCGGATGTCAGATACCAGCACCTTCTGAATGTGTTCAAGGCAATGAAAGACATGGATCAATACAATCCGGTATATCCAACTTACATTCAACGCGCTTTCGATGGCAGTATGGAATTGTCGCTCGAAGAAACCGAAAAATTATTTATCGATTATATTTCATCCCCTGTAATGAAAGATGTTGCCGGAATTATTAAAGCACGGTTAGGGCGCGACTTGCAGCCTTTTGATATCTGGTACGACGGCTTTAAATCACGTAGTACTATTAACGAAGATGAACTCAGTGCCATTACCACAAAACGCTTTCCAAATGAAGCGGCCTTTGCCAAAGAATTACCGGTAATATTGGTTAAACTGGGATGGGACAAACAAACTGCCGAATGGATCTCATCAAAAATATCGGTAGATGCATCACGGGGTGCCGGGCATGCCTGGGGAGCCGAAGGAAAAGCCTACAATGCCCATTTGAGAACCCGTATCGGAGCCAATGGGATGGATTATAAAGGCTACAACATTGCTGTTCATGAATTTGGCCATTGTGTAGAGCAAACCATTACCCTGCATAACGTACCGTTCTACATGCTTCATGGCGTTCCAAACACAGCATTTACCGAAGCTGTAGCGTTCCTGTTTCAGGCCAAGGATCTGGAATTACTGGGTGTGAAAATCAGTACCGGAAAAGAAGAACTCGAAGCACTGAACGCGCTCGACAACTGCTGGTCGGTGTACGAAATTATGGGTGTAAGCCTGGTGGATCAACGCGTGTGGAAATGGATGTACGAAAACCCCGATGCCACTCCCGAACAATTGAAAAACGCTGTAACCGATATCGCTATCAAGGTATGGAACGAATATTATGCTCCGGTTTTCGGGGTTAAGGACTCCCCCATCCTGGCAATTTATTCGCACATGATTGATGCACCCCTTTACCTCTCGAATTATCCGGTGGGTCATCTTATTGAATATCAGATAGAAGACTATGTTGAAGGCAAGAATATAGCCAACGAAATTACCCGAATGTTTTCGCAGGGTAAATTAATACCACAAATCTGGATGAAAAACGCCGTAGGCTCCGAAATTAGTGCAAAACCTTGTCTTGATGCCGCGGCAGAAGCTGTTGATTACCTGAATAAAAAGTAAGGATAGAAAACTCGGTTTTAGAAGAAACTACGACCCCAAAGAGCTGAAATCAAAAAGTTCTTTGGGGTTTTCAATTAAATTCTTTACGGTTTTCAGGAAACCAACCGAATCGCGGCCATCGATAATGCGGTGATCGTACGACAATGCCACATACATCATTGGGCGAATTACTATCTGTGCATCGCGTACTACCGGTCTTTCCTGAATGGTATGCATTCCCAGTATGGCAGATTGCGGAGGGTTTATAATTGGTGTAGAAAGTAATGAGCCAAAAACACCTCCATTGGTAATGGTAAAAGTTCCTCCCTTCAGATCGTCAAGGCTGATTCTTGCATTTCGGGCTTTCTCGGCCATTAAAAATATTTGTTGTTCAATTTCGGGGAGATTCAAATCCTGAACGTCGCGCAACACCGGAACCATGAGACCTTTATCGGTTTGAACTGCAATACCGATATCGGCGTATTTATAAAAAACCAAATCGTTTCCGCTAATGGCCGCATTTACATTGCGATAATCATTCAAAGCCAATGCAACTGCTTTTGTAAAAAACGACATGAGTCCCAATTTCACTCTATATTGTGCCAGGAACTTTTCGCCATACATTTTCCGGAGTTCGAGCACGGGGAACATATCAACTTCGTTGAAGGTAGTTAGCATGGCCGTGTTTATCTGTAC
>JAGOEF010000044.1 GCA_017997855.1 Bacteroidales bacterium | reverse complement strand
GCATGAAGCCACTGAATGTTGTGGTAATAATAGAGATTGGTAATCGAAATAAAACCCG
Source organism: Bacteroidales bacterium (assembly GCA_017997855.1). The sequence goes on along the minus strand of JAGOEF010000044.1, from coordinate 9,609 downwards.
TAAGCAGAAAGCTCAACACTACCGAGAACAGCAAAGCCAGATTGTTTGAAGAGTATGCTTTCATCTGAGTTTATTTTTATTGGTCCGATGGAATCTTACATAAATGAATTCTTTCATGTTCGGTAATGTCTTAATCCGGTTCATTCAATTGATTAAAATTCGAACTTATAACCGATTCCTTTCATCGTCTTAATAAAATCATCCCCGATTTTTTCGCGTAATTTACGAACGTGTACATCGATGGTTCTGTCGCCAACAACCACTTTGTTACCCCAGATTGCGTAGTATATTTCGTCGCGGGTAAACACCTTGCCGGGTTTTGAGATGAGCAGCTTCAACAGTTTAAACTCTTTCTTGGGGAGCAGAATTTCAATTCCGTCTTTTTCGATGCGGTGCATTTCGATATCGATGCTCAGGTTGCTGAAAACAAATTTACTGTGTTTATTTTCTTCCGGCTTTTTCAAGTCGTTCAATAACCGGTTGTGGTGTCGCAGCAGGGATTCGATTTTTTTTACTATAATTTTTGGTTTCACCGGTTTGGTAATGTAATCGTCAGCCCCAGCATCAAACCCAGCAATTTGTGAATAATCTTCGGACCGGGCTGTAAGGAAAACAATGATTACCCGGTTCATTTCGGGTAGTTCACGAAGTTGCTGGCACACTTCGATACCATCGGCTCCGGGCATCATTATGTCAAGCAGAATCAGGTCAGGATTGGTTTGCCCGGCTTTTTGAATTGCTTCGATTCCATTCGCTGCGCAATGGACTTCATAGCCTTCGCGACCCAGATTATACGATAGAAATTCCCTGATATCGGAATCATCGTCAACAATCAGGATTTTATTACGGTTTTCCATGAACGGGGTTTTATTCTATGGTAATTTCGAAAATTTCTCCAAAGATATCATTTTTTGGGAATGGTATATTTTCTTGCAGGTAAGGACTACCGGGCCACCATTGTGTGTTATGGAATTCCTGGGTAACAATCAGCAGCATTTGGTTGTTGGGAATCATACTTATGCTTTCGTCAACATAGCCAACCACAAAAAGCTTGTTTTTTTCGGGTCCGATCCGCCAAATAATTTTATCGGGTTGCCAGTCAATTTGAAAATAGTAATAATCTCCACCAAAGACCTCATCATCAGCAATAAAATATTTTTCGGTTACAGCACGGTAAACATCTTCCCAGCGGTGCCACCAGAACGTTTTACCCTGGTAAGAAATTTCGTTGCACCCACTGGCAAATTTGTCGGGCGATTGGCAGGCCATGTCCCAATTGGTGCAACACACTGCGATTTCGTGGTCACGTTGTTTTACATCTTCAGGAAAGTCAATATTCCAATCGGCAGGTCTTTTCTGATTGGCATTGTGCTCGGCATATACCGGCGGAAACTCGTTGGCAGGGCAATACGGTACTGTTTTTAGTATCTCGAAATCGATTTCGGAATAGCCAACGCGTTCAACCCGTTTGTCGTTACGTCCGCCCCAGTAGGTGGCCATATAGCCTTTTTTCTTGCAGGGACGGCGCAAATTCCAGCCTTTTTCCTGACCTGTGCCACCTTGGTAAATCATCCATATGGCATTCGTAAGTCCATTCCATACGTTATCTTCATTCAATAACTCGGTGAGTTTTGCCTTAACGGTTATTTTTCCATAGGTAAAGCCATGTCTTGTGATGATGCCTACATTTTCTTTTCGCCATTCTCCATAGGTAGTAGCCGGGTTTTTAATAATTATTTTTTTGTTTACCGAATCGGATACTATGCTGCGACATGGGTATTTGGCAGTTTGAGGCGTAGTGCCAATCAGTTCTTCTTTCTTACAGAAAGCGCGGTTCCAATTATATTCCTCTTTGCTGTAGCCTTCGCCAACAACGTCGGCAATCACAGGAATATTATTGAACTTCGATGATGGATCAACATAATGTACAAACTGGGTAACCGTGGCTTCTTCAAAAATTTTAGCATCATTTCCGCAACGGCAATCAAAATATTTCTTGAAATCTGGGTTGTCTCTAAAATTATATTCCTCCACAAATACACCTTTGCCAAGATCAGGAGTGGCTTTTAGATTAATAATGTCGTCGTATTTTGCCACGAAAGTATTCGTTAGTTCTTTGCCTTCACCAAACAAAAAATAATAGTATGGGCTAATAAATCCAAGTGAACTTTGTTTTCCGATGAACTGTATATAATCCGGAATTCTTTTTAGGTCTTCATCAGTAACAACAATTAATAAACTACTATATGAGCCCACCCGTGGATTTCGTTTCCATCTATCGTTTTTTCCTTCGAAAAAATACATTTCTTCGTTACGCGGATTACCCACAATCCGAAAACCATCATGAATTGTTTTTTCTTCACCGCTGCCTATTTCTCCAATGGGTTTGAACCCTGTCAGCGAGTCTTCCCATGAACCATAAAAGTTTTCGTGGGCATAAGGGTGTATTTTGTTTGAATTGCTACCAAGTTCAGGGTTTTTGTAGGTTTCGTTTTGGTAATATACCTTGTAATAGTAACGCTGTGCCTTGTCCGAAGTATTTTTAACCGTGAACTCGAAATTGAATAGGCCATTATCTGTCTGACGTGCACTTGGGGCTGTAAAACCATGGATGGCACCTTCGTAATCAAGCCATAACACTTTATTTTCGGTAGTTTCGGGTAAATAGTTTGTGAGCCATGACACATCATTGACTTCCCATTCGAGTTTGGCTTTTTTATCCGATGGTTTGCATGCCGCTATCGCAACGATGACCAGTATTAAAAGGCTGAAAAGCAGTTTATTTAAATTCATAGACTTCAACTTTTGGAGTAAAAAATGAATGGTTTTTTCTAAGGCTTCCCGACGAAATGGCAGAATACTTTTCGCTAAACGAAAAAACCATGACTTCGCTATGAGGGTCACCTGCAAAATTTCCGCATGCTATGGCTGTAGCCGGATAGTATTTGGGGTTATTATAGTCGGTAAAACCCGAAAAATCAACATTTCTAATTATTTCGTAATGACCTTTATTCAATTCTATCAGTTTCAGATCGAACCTCCAGGCTCGGTCGAGCATAAGTAGATTGGCAGGTGTTCCGCTTTTGAAATTACCAATGAAATACTCTGACGTATTGCTTAATCCGTCGTAACCTGCTTTGCCATTCCGACCGGTAACCAGTGATGCGATTTTAAAATGTGGCCATTTCCCTTCTGCATGGTAAATGCTATAGCTACAGCTATTTTCGGCTCCTCCCAGCAAAACGATTTCGGGGCCGGGTTTATCGTTGATCAGGTCGCCCGAAAACACCCTGGTAATATTACCGAAATCTCCGGCCATGGGCTCAAAAACTGTGCTGCCCGACGTGGTATAGAGTATGCCTGCTTTTCCGCTGTTGCTGATTATCATACATGCTTGTTTCCCGTCGGTACCCAGAACTTTACATCCCAATCTGACATCTTCGAAACCACCAATTTTACTGTAGTCAATTCCATAGTTTTTTTGTGCTTTCAGCGATTTTACGTTCCCGGTCATTGAATAGCAAATCAGCTTTTTGTTGTTGTTATCGAATGCAAGTATTTCATCGGTTCCATCAGTGTTAATATCACAAGGAATCAGGAATGAATTTGTACTGAGTTCAGTCCCTAAACCTATGGGAACAGCGTGTAAGCTGCCATTTTCGATGTAGTAACAACTGAGTTCGGCGGGTTGATTACCAGCAACAACCTGATCGTATGTATTGCTTAATATACGGGCAGTCATGCAATATTGAATCTGGGTTATTTGATTACCCAGCCAAAGATGGTTTGCCGATGCTTTATGCAGGATAATGTTTTGGTATGGCGATTGGTTTATTTTAGGCGCAAAGTTGGGCTCTTTTGTAAGGTCGCAAAGTACTTCGTTCCCCATTTTTATGTCCTTATTGCTCTTTAGCACAAAATATATATCATCGGTATACACGGTGTTATCGTTTCGGTTCCAACCATAAATCTCCATGGTGTTACCCGGTTTGCAAGCCTCTGTGGGTATAGGCATATAGCCCTGCATTTTAGTCCATGACTTTACAGGATTCGTCTGGTTGATATGGTGTCCGTACCAGTGAACCGTATTGCCTTTGTTATCTTTAATGCTGAACACCAAAACGAAGTTGACCAGCTCTTTTTCGTTCATAAAATAAAACCGGTAGTTCAATTGGTCGGCATTGTTCAGATCGAAATCCGACATCGGGCATGAATAAAGATAGGAGTAGGAATCGTTACCTGATGCAACCGATGATTGTGTACCCTGATAGGCCTGCAGGTTTGAAATGCCCTTACCCTGCAGGTTCTCGAAATCAATATTTTTTGACCGGGAAAATCCACCGGTGTTAATGTTTCCGCTAAAATCCAATTCTATATCGTCGAGATAAATGGGGCTTGCGTCAATATTATTTATAGCATATATTTTAAGCTTGTTGTTTTTCTGCATTAAAGAATCGGGAATATGAAACTTTTTACCCGTCTTCGACCATGAATCAGATTCCGCCTGTGTGCTTGTCAAATGATGACTATCCCAGAATAGTTGTGTTTTAAAGTCTTTGTCGAACACCGAAACCACCATCATTAAATCAATGTTCTTAGTCATCGGATAGTACCAATAATTCAGGTTCAGATCAGCGAGGCTTTCGGTATCGAGTTTGTCAATGTCGAGTATGATTGCAGCCGAGTAACTTTTTTTTGACAACAAAACACATGACTTATTGCCTGAAAGCGAAACATCGGTGCTTACAGTATGAAGGGTCGCCGGGTCAAGATATTGGCGGGTTTCAAAATCAATAATAATTTTATTGCCTGAATTATCGGTACTATCGGATAATGTTTTAGGTCCGACCGGGTTAACCATATTGACTCTCGAGACCACAAATACAAGTGCCGAGAAACTGCAAATCAGAATAAAAACTATGATTAACCGGTTTTTTTTAGGTTGAACTATCTTCCTCATCTGTGTCGTTATCCCCATCGTCGGTATTCGTTTCATTAATGATATACAAAGGCCTGTTTCTCACGTTGTTGCCAATTCGGCTAATATACTCACCAATAATTCCCATGCTTACCAGTTGAATGCCCCCGATAAACAAAATACTGAGAATGAGAGATGTCCAACCCTGAACATATTCCTGGGCAACCAATCGCTGATACAAGGCCCAGATAATCAGTATGAACGAAACTATGCTGAAAATAAACCCAAGGTAGGTGGCAAACTTTAAAGGGAAATCAGAAAACGATGTAATGCCATCAATAGCAAAGCGCCACATTTTTTTTAGTGAGTAACCTGATTTACCTTCGCTTCGCTTATCCCTGATAAAATCAACCGAAGTTTGCTTCATGCCAATCCATGCAATCTGACCACGCAGGAATTTTTGTTGCTCCGGCATTTTCATAAGAATATTGGCAATTTTTCGGTTTATAATTCTGAAGTCACCGGTATCAACCGGGATTTTGCTGCGAGTAATCAACGATAAGGTGCGATAAAACAAGCGGGCCGTTGTTTTTTTGAACACACTGTCGCCGCGTCGTGTTAACCTTCGGGCATATACAACGTCGAAGCCTTCGTCCATTTTTTTGCTAAGGTCAGCAATCAGGGCAGGGGGATCCTGAAAATCAGCATCCATAATTACAATTCGTTCGCCTTTTGTTGCTTCAATACCGGCCGTAATAGCAATCTGATGTCCGAAGTTTCTGCTGAGATCGATATATTTAATTCTTTTATCGTTTGCGGATAATTGCTTGATTATTTGCAACGAATTATCGATACTGCCATCATTCACAAATACTAATTCAAGCCGCGAAAATTGCAGGTTTCCGAGCACAGAAATAATTTCACGACTCAGCGCTTCAATGTTGTTCTGTTCGTTATATACCGGCAATACTACCGAAATTTGAATGTTTTGTGTCAATGCTTTCTTCTTCATCTCACAAAGATATTTATTTCTCGTTATTGTCGGCTTCGGTGTGGCTATTTTCTTCGTTTACAGGTCGTAGTAGTTCTCCTAGTTTCGAAAATGAAAAAATGCGAATTACAAAGGCCAGGATAAGCGCAATACACAGGGTAACTGTTGATGCAACCAGCCAGTTTTGGATAAGACTTTTGCTGAGCCATGCAATTCCAAGGGCTGCCGGGAAGAAAAGTAATATGCGAATTACGAGCAGGTAATTAATGCGGAGCTGCAGAATTTTAACGGCGATGAATGCCTGGGCTGCCATGGTAAACAGTTGGGTTACCATGCTGGTTATTGCAGCGCCTTCGATTCCAAACCGCGGAATCATCATAAAGTTAACAGCAATGTTGAAAGCCATTCCCGATGCTGCCATTATGTTGAGTTGCTTTAAACTCCCGTTGGCTGTAAGCAATGATCCGAAAATGTAGGTTCCGCAGATACCAACAAAACCCGTCATTAAAAAGCCCAGAATATTTGCAGACTCGCGGGTGTGGGCCACATACATCAGGTTCATCAGTTCCTGATTGTATATAATGCACACTGCGGCAAGCAGAATAGCCGGAACAATCAATAATAAAGATGATATTTTGACAATCTCGTCAACGGGTTCTTTTTTACCCAACATGCGCGCAAAAAGTGGCATCAGTAAAGCAGAAAACAGAAATGCAATCATCGAAAATGCATCGAGAAGCCTGAACGCCTGTGCGTATATACCTGCCTGAGCCTGTCCATCGGGAAGCAGCCGCTCAATCATAATGGAATCAACCCTGTTGTAAAAGGCCATTAGCAATATCAGCAGGGCATAAGGCCAGCTTTGCTTCAGAAATACCGCATAAAACCGGAAGTTGAAACTAAGCCTGAAATATTGTGTGTGCCGAAGAACCAATACAAAAGCAACCAGGGCTGTTATCAGGTAACTGGCCGTTTGGGCATATACAAACCATTCAATCCGCATGGGTGTTGATGTCACGTTGCCCCAAATGAGCAGACTGCATACAACAATCATTATAAAACGATCGAGGACTGAAAGTGCGCTATCGGTTTTAAACAATTGCAACCCACTGATATTCGATCGGAGATAGAGCACCATCGAGGAGAGAAACTGATTGAGGATTAATACTGCCAATACCGACATCTGACGTAAATCGTAGCCGATAGCCAGTGCAATGCCAATCGAAACAACCGCGTAAAGAATTGCCAGCATGAACTTAAGCGAAACTATATTCGAGAAATATTTACTCAGCATGTGCCCGTGCTGCGCAATATTGCGGTTGTTGAAATTGGTGGTGCCCATGTCGAGCAAAATCTGAAGAATCAGCGAGAAATTAAACAGGGTAAAGTAAAACCCGTACTCGCCGGCTCCCACAATGTTCTGAACACTCCGCTCGATTCCAAAAATCCAGAAAGGTTTTACCAACAGGTTCAACAGCAGCAGGAACGCCAGATTTATGACAAAATTCTTCTTCAAAAATTCAACATGTTTCTCCGACAAATATACATATTTTGAAAGTCCTGACACGCTCTTTTTCATTCATCAGGCTTTTATTTCAAGTTTCTGATTCAGGCATTTGTGCAAACAAAAATTTTCTTATTTTTGTACGCCTTTTACGGGAGCATAAGCCCGTGATAATGTGTGAATAATTATTAATAAAAACCAGATAGACTCTGACATGAAAACTTATCAGACCAAACAGATCAGAAATGTTGCCCTGCTCGGAAACGGTGGCGCGGGTAAGACCATTCTTGCCGAAAGTATGTTGTATTTAGGAGGTGTAATTAACCGTAAAGGTGATATCGACAGCAAAAACACGGTATCAGATTATCGTATTCTTGAACAGAATAACGGAAACTCGATTTTTTCGACCGTTATGTACACCGAATACAAAGATACCAAAATCAACATTATCGATAATCCCGGCCTGGATGATTTTGTAGGACAGGTAGTTTCGTCGCTGAACCCTGCCGATTTGGGTCTCCTGGTTGTTAATGCCCAGAATGGTGTTGAAGTAGGTACCGAAATTCATAACCGCTACCTCGAGAAGGCACATAAACCTGTGATTATTGTAATGAACCATCTCGACCACGATAAAACCAATTTCGAAAAAAGCTTCGATATGCTTAAGGAATCGATGGGTGGTAATGTGGTGCTGGCTCAATTCCCGGTTAATCAGGGTGTAAGCTTCGATAGTATTATCGATGTTATTACCATGAAAATGTACACCTACAAAGATGGTAAGACCATTGTCGGAGAAATTCCTGCTTCGCAAATGGGTCATGTTGAAGATATTAAAACCCAGCTAATCGAGAAAGCCGCTGAAGCGGATGAGTCGTTGATGGAAAAGTTTTTTGAAAACGATACACTTTCGGAAGCCGAAATGATGCAGGGAATAGCTGCCGGTTTGCCTCACCGTGGAATTTTTCCGGTATTTTGCGTAAATGCACGCACCGATCTCGGTGTTGAACGTTTGATGGACTTTATTGCCAATGTAGCACCCAGTCCTGACAAAGCAGAACCCACCCTCAACAGCGAAGGCGACCCCGTGGTTTGCGACCCCGCAGCAAAACCCTCGGTTTTTGTTTTCAAAACTTCTATCGAAGACCATATCGGCGAAATCAACTATTTCAAAGTAATGTCTGGGGTAGTAACCGAAAGTATCGACCTCTACAACTCCACCAAAGGTGTTAAAGAACGCTTGTCGCAGTTGTTTGTTTGTGCCGGTAAAAACCGTACAAAAATTGAGAAACTCAACGCCGGCGATATTGGAGCCACCGTTAAACTGAAAGGTACAAAAACCTGCCATACACTGGTTGCCCCCGGACTCGACTGGACTATTCCCAGCATCGAATGGCCCGCACCCAAATTCCGTACTGCTATTAAAACCGTTAACGAAGGTGAGGAAGAAAAGCTGGGTGAGGCACTCAACCGCATGCGCGACGAAGACCAGACCATTGTTTTTGAACACAGCAAGGAACTGCGTCAGCTGATTCTTTCCGGTCAGGGCGAGTACCATCTGAATATTCTGAAATGGCATCTCGACAATCAGTTTAAAATTGAAACCAACTTTATTAAACCACGTATTCCTTATCGTGAAACCATCACGAAAAAAGCTCAGGCCGATTACCGTCATAAAAAGCAATCGGGTGGTGCAGGTCAGTTTGGTGAGGTTCACATGATTGTGGAACCCTATACCGAAGGAATGCCAGAACCCGATATGTACAAAATCAACAATAAGGAGTATAAGATTTCGGTTCGTGGTAAAGACGAAATTGAACTCGATTGGGGCGGCAAACTTCAATACTACAACTGTATTGTGGGAGGTTCCATCGATGCACGTTTTCTTCCCGCAATCCTGAAAGGTATTATGGAGAAAATCGAAGTAGGTCCGCTTACCGGTAGTTATGCCCGCGATATCCGCGTATGTGTGTACGATGGTAAAATGCACCCGGTTGATTCAAACGAAATCTCCTTCCGTCTTGCCGGTCGTAATGCCTTTAGTCAGGCATTTAAAGATGCTGGACCGAAAATTATGGAACCCATTTACGATGTGGAAGTATTGGTTCCCGGCGATCGTATGGGTGATGTGATGAGTGACCTGCAGGGCCGCCGTGCTATTATTCAGGGTATGAGCAGCGAAAAAGGCTTTGAGAAAAT
>JAGOEF010000043.1 GCA_017997855.1 Bacteroidales bacterium | reverse complement strand
GTGGGATACATTGCTACCAACGATCTCAAATCGTTTCTGCAGCAATATGTTGCTAATGAATCCGTCGAAAAAATTGTGGTGGGTTACCCGCGACAAATGAACAACACGCCTTCGGATGCGGTTAAGTTTATTGAACCCCGTGTGAATGAATTGAAAAAATTATATCAAAATATTGAATTTGTGTACTACGATGAAAGATTTACGTCAAAAATGTCGTTTCAGGCAATGATTGACGGTGGTCTGAGTCAGTCACAACGCCGCAACAAAGGTCTTGTTGACCAGATTAGCGCTGTGCTGATTCTGCAGTCGTTTATGGAATATAGTAAAAACCGAAATTTATGATTTATCCGATTTACGTTATCGGGCACCCGGTATTGAGAAAGAAAACCGAGTTGGTTGACCGTGATTATCCAAACCTTCAGTCGATTATCGACAGTATGTTCGAAACCATGTATGAGTCTGATGGCGTTGGCCTCGCTGCTCCGCAGGTGGGTCTGTCGCTGCGCATTTTTGTGGTGGACGCTGCCCCAATGGTCAAGGATAAACCCGAACTGAAAGATTTTAAACGGGTTTTTATCAACCCGAAAATTGTGGAACGCAGTGCCGAAACCATGGTATGGGAAGAAGGTTGTCTGAGTATTCCTGGTATCCACGAGAATGTGAAGCGAAACACCCGCCTCGTGATTGAATATTACGACCGCGATTTTAATTTTGTGAGCGAAGAACTCGAAGGTTTTAAAGCCATCGTGATTCAACATGAATACGACCACCTCGACGGAGTGCTGTTTACCGATAAAATTCATCCGATCCGTAAGAAATTTCTTCGGACAAAAATCAGCGATATCACCAAAGGTAAAGTAGGTGTTCACTATAAAATTGTTACGCCATGAAAAAGCTGTTATTTGTCGTGATGATTTTTCTGACGCTGATAGCATGTCAGCCCAGGGCTCAGCAGCAGCAAGCACAGGACGATCCGCGCGCTGCAGCGCTGGCCGATGTTCGTGACTGTGAAAAATCGCTGCATTCCGATTCGGTACTCAACGAGCAAAAAGCACAGGAAATGATTGGTAAGTACCTTGGCTTTGCCAATGAATTTCCTCAGGATTCGCTAACCCCCGAGTACCTTTTTCGGGCCTCCGAAATTGCTTTGGCCATCAATCAGCCGCAACAAGCCGTGAAGTACCTGACAACGGTGGTAAACAATCACCCTGAGTATCAGAACTACGAAATGGCCTTGTTTTATCTGGGGCATACCGAACAGAATTATCTGAACGATACTGCCTCGGCACGCCGCTATTACCAACAATTCCTCACAGAGTTCCCCGATCATTATATGGCGGACGATGTCAGGGCTATTTTGCAGAATATGGGTTTGAGCGATATCGAACTCGTGAGAATGTTCGAAGAAAAAAACCGATAGGGTGGAAGGCTTGCGGCAATATCCTTTTGTGAGGTTGCTGATACCGTTTATTATCGGGATATTTTTGTCGCAATGCTTAGTAATGCCGGTTTATTTTGCCATTGCGCTTCCCTTACTGCTGCTTCTTGTTCTACTGCTGCTTCATGTTTTTCCGCTGAAAACTCCCGTCTGGTTATTCCCGGCACTCGTTTATGTGTTTATTTCGACAGCTGCCTGGAGTATAAGCTCCGAAAAGGCCAGAACCGTTACCGACATACGCCTGTCGGAATACTCAGGGCAGATGATGGGAGAGGTTGTTTCGGAACCGGTAATCAGCGAGAAATCGGTGAGAATTGTACTGGCTGCCGAGGCAATTCATGTGAATGGCACCTGGCAGCAAACCAAGGGCAATCTTCAGCTCTACCTCCCGGCTGACAGCGCAGCTGCCCGATTGCAACCGGGCGATAAACTGGCTTTTTCGCCCGACCTCAAACAATTCGAAAACAGGGGTAACCCCGGCGAATTCGATTATAAAAAGTACATGTGGCAGCAATATATTCAGTACACCGACTTTTTACAAACCGGAGAATGGAAAAAGCTTGAATCGCAACACCATAATTCTATTGAACGGCTGGCGGCATCGATGCGTAATTATGTTATCCGCCTCTATCAATCTGCCGGATTGCAGGGAGATGAGCTCGGTGTGGCTACGGCTCTTACGCTGGGAAATAAATCGTATCTCAGCGATGAGGTGAGACAGGCGTATTCGGTTTCGGGTGGAATGCATGTGCTGGCAGTATCAGGTTTGCACGTCGGTGTGTTTTACCTTGTGATTTCCGGCTTATTGGCGTTTATCAAAAATAAAAAACTGCTTGTTGCCAAAACCGTTTTTATTGTGCTCACCATCTGGTTTTATGCCATGCTTACCGGTTTGTCGGCCTCTGTTGTAAGGGCTGCAATTATGTTCAGCCTGTTTTCGATGGCCAGACTGATGCACCGGAACAGCGATTCTATCAATGTACTTGCTGCATCTGCTTTTATTGCCCTTTGCATAAATCCGGCTACACTGTATCAGGTGGGTTTCCTGTTGTCGTATGCAGCTGTGTTTTCCATCGTGTATTTTTACCCCAAAATCCATATCTGGTGGGCACCTTCTTCAACCATTCTGCAAAAACTTTGGTCCTTGGTGGCTGTTTCACTGGCTGCTCAGATTGGAACCTTACCGTTTACCACCTATTACTTTAATCAGTTTCCAACGTATTTTCTCCTAACGAATATTGCCCTGATTCCTCTCGTGTCGGTGGCTATTTACCTGGCAATTGCTCTTACTGCCCTGTCGTTTATACCCTATGTTTCTGATGCATTGGGGTGGTTGTTCAGCAAATCGGTGTGGCTAATGAACAGTGCCGTTCAGGCAATCGAAAGTCTGCCTTTTTCATCGCTCAGCGGATTGTATATCAATACCTTTCAGTTTGTGCTTTTGTTGCTGCTGATGGCTACGGTAATTCTGTTTATCGAAAACCGAAAGTTTAAAATGCTTGCTGCCTCGATGCTGATAATTCTTGTTTTCAGCCTGACATCGGTTGTTTTGAATATCAGATCTTTTAATCAGACCCGCTTTATAGTGTATAACCTGAAAAATACAACGGCCATTAACCTGATCGACGGACGCGACAATGTACTGTTTGTAAGAATGGGAGACGCCAAACCACGGAATCCCGGATCGAATTTCGGTGCGTACTGGAACAGTATACGCTCCGATGATGCCCGTACGGTGCAACTCGATGATCTGAGACCGGAGAAGCTACTTTCGGGAATCGTGGCAATCAATAACCGGCATGTTTTTAACAAATATGGTTTTTTTGCATTTTATAATCTCAGGTTTTTCATTCCTGACGAAAGACATACCCCGATTGCCCCGAAGCTCCAAACAGTGGCTGTGCATTATGTGGTTTATACCGAAACCTGTTGCTTATCGGTTGAAGAACTGAAGCAATATGTCGATTTCGAAACCCTGATTATCGATGCCTCGCTTGGCCGGAGGAGGTACGAAGAAGTACGAAATCAGGCCCTTGCCGCCGGCATAAATTTGTTCGATGTAAATAATTCAGGTGCACTTGTGCAAACCGATTTGCGAAAACCGTAACTTTACACAAAATTAATTGCATGAAGATTATTATTGCCGGTGCCGGCGAAGTAGGTAAATATCTGGCCAAAATGCTGCTCAAAGAGGATCACGATATAGTGGTAATCGACAATAACGAGAAACGCTTGCGCAGCATAGAATCAGACAAGGATTTACTCACCATTTGTGGATCCTGCACTTCGATACGTGTTTTGCAGGAGGCAGGAGTGAAGAATGCCGATTTGTTTATTGCCGTTACCATCACCGAAGAAATTAATACTATCGCTGCGATACTGGCAAAACGACTCGGCGCGCGAAAAACCATTTCTCGCCTCGACAGCATGGAATATCTCGACCCCGATAATAAACCCTACCTGCTCAGTCTGGGTATCGACCGTATGATATATCCGGAGTTTATTGCCGCCAAAGAAGTTATCGGCCTCATAAAGCAGACGGGTACCTCCGAGATTTTTGAATTTTCGGGTGGCAAGCTGACTTTGTTTGTGGTTCGGCTCGATGCAAAGGCACCCATTGTCGGGAAAACACTGCGCGAAGCCGATGCCATTACCAAATCGACCGATTTCAGGGCTGTGGCTATTACCCGAAACGAAAAAACCATCATTCCCAAAGGGAACGACGTGTTGATGGCCGATGATCTGGTGTATGTGATTACCAACCCAAGCGGTATTCAGGCCTTGCTGAAATATGCCGGTAAAAAGAAGCTCGATATTGGCAATGTTATGATTCTGGGTGGAAGCCGCATTGGTCGTATGGTGGCAAAAAGACTCCAAAACCAGCTCAATATTAAAATGGTGGAAATCGATGCCGAAAAATGCGAAACGCTTGCCAACGAACTGAGTAAGGTATTGATAATAAACGGCGATGGACGTGATGCCGATTTTCTGGTGGAAGAAGGTATTTCCGAAATGGACGCCTTTGTGGCTGTTACCGGAAATTCCGAAACGAATATTTTGTCGTGTATCATGGCCAAAAAGCTGGGGGTAAAGAAAACCATCGCCGAGGTCGAAAATCTCGACTTTATCGAAGTGGCTTCTCAGATGGGAGTCGATACCATCGTGAATAAAAAGTTGAGCGCTGCCAGCCACATCTATACATTTACCATGAAAGCCGAAGTGGCCTCCATTAAATGCCTTACAGGTTCCGACGCCGAAGTACTCGAGTTTGTTGTGCAGCCCGGTGCACGCATTACTACCGATATTCTGAAACAAATCGATTTTCCCGAAGGGGCAATCATCGGAGGTGTGGTGCGCGGCGACCGAAGCTATATTGCCAGCGGAACCACACAGGTGAAAGCCAACGATAAAGTGGTGGTTTTTGCATTGCCCGATGCTATTTTCGAAATTGAAAATTATTTCAATTAAAAAAAAAAGCAGCTTTTTCAAGCTGCCTGTATATTCTTGTAAGCGTAAATCGAAAACTAACGCAGTGCCAGTTCGGCTTGCTTCATGTCGCGCATCACCTTAAATTTATAGTAGAGCGAAACCTCAACAAATGTGTTGTGAACACTGTAGTTGAACAAGGTAAAACTATCACTGAAAACCGATTCAAAACCATAACTTATTTTCAGGTCGCAATCGATGTGCTTGGTGGCCTGATATTGCACTCCGGCTTTCAACCCATAGTCCCATTCCCGCATTTTCGACGAATAATCGAGTTCCTGAGTCACCGTGTCGGGTGAATAACCAACCCGGCCAACTCCCACTGCATAGGTTTTGCTTTTTTGCAGCCAGGCCGAATACATGCCCACACTGGCGTTCAACTTCTGGGTAACAGCAATGTGGTGCGTCAGCGACTGCTCAATAAAAAAGTTATCGAATTCACCGTAGGCTTTTCCATTGAACCAGGTATCAACTTCGAACCAGATGTGCGGCAGGGTGGGATGCTGAATGCGGTCAACATACGGAACGCTGTCGAGTGGTGTTTCGAAACTGGTGTGCTTGCGGGTGAGGCAAACCTCGTAGGTAATCGAGTAGCGGTCGTTGAGCTCGGCGTTCAAAAACAAACCTACATTACGCCCCGGTTTGGGTGTGCCCTTGGCTCCCGGAGGAATAAAACTGTAGGGTACCGGCGAACCGATGGTGAAACCGAGTTTCGGGCCTATCGAAACCGACTGGGCCGACAGTGTTGCTGCGATACATACCGCTGCAACCAGTGCAATGGCTTTTTGCATTAGTTGATATAGAGTTTCGATACAACCGGTTTTTCGCCGCTAACCGAATAACGACATACATATACTCCGGGTATCATGTTTGTGCAAGGCAGTTCGTGACTGGTGTTATCCAACTTCCAGCTTCTCAGTTTTTTTCCGGTAATGTCGAACAATTCGAGCGTGGCAATTTGCGTGGTGCTGCGCATCACATTTACGGTCTGGTGCTGACTGTCGTAAGCAAAAACTACGGTCTTGTTGCCAATGTTCAGGTTTTGCACCGGCGATAAATCTTAAAACAGATTGATATTATCGATGAAGAGTTTGCTGCCCACGGCACCCTCAAAACTAGCCCCGTTTCGGCTTGAAGAAAAAACAACTGAAATGGTGTCAGGAGTCAGGGCATTCACATATACAAATGGTAAATTAAAATATGTATATTCGGTAACATCGTTACCATTGTATAATTCGGCACGTGCTATTTCTACTCTTTGGGAACCATCCCACCTTGATAATATTGCATAAATAGCGCATTCATCAGGGGTTCCATCGTAGCTGAAAGAATCGTATTTATACCAACCCTGAAATGCATCAGGTTTCCCTGTAAATGGAACCCCAAAATGGGCTTGAGAATCCCACAATGCTGATTCAAACCAGCCTGAGAATAGATTTCCAGCCGCAACATTACCAAAAATATCTTGTGTTTCCAAGCAGGCTGCGTAGGAACCGTTTTGTGCATCAGTAGTGCGATAAGTTGGATATTCACCTGTTATTGTAGCAGCAGGATTCCCAGTTGCCCAGGTAGTGGTTGGCAAACATATCCAATAAGGTTGCATTGAAGTTGATTGCTGCCAGTCTTCAAAATTCATGTTGGGTAATGTGGTTTGTGCCTGGGTGGACAAACATGCAAGCGAAAAAATAGTAATAAGTAAGAATCGGCTCATTACATAGTGTTTTAAATGTTTAGAGCAAATATAAGTAAATGTTTTTTAAAAAAATGGCACTAAACTTAAATAATAGTTAACAACGTATAACTAATAATTACAAGTAATCAATGCACTTTTCGAGTTTGATACCTCTGGAGCCTTTTACGAGAATGAGCGAACCGGTGGGTGGGTTCTTGGCGAGGTACTTATTCAGCGTTTCTACGTTTTCGAAAAACAGGAATGGATTGTTGCGTTTAAGCTGCAGAAAATTTTCACCCACAAAAAACACGTCTTCGTAATCCACATGGTTTATCATACTGATAATTTGCTGATGTTCCGATTCGGAACAGTTGCCGAGTTCAAGCATATCGCCGAGAATCAGACATTTCTTGGGCGCTTGGTATTGCATGAAATTATCGATGGCGATGGCCATACTGGTGGGGTTGGCGTTATAGAAGTCGAGAATCAGGTGGTTTCTGCGTCCGCGGACCCATTGCGAACGGTTGTTGCTGGGTGTATAGCTGCCAATGGTTTTATCGATAATGGTCGGCGAAATATTAAAATAGTTGCCCAGACAAATAGCCGCCAGAATGTTTTCGAAATTATAATCGCCGATCAGGTTCGAAATTGCCAGACCGCTGTTGTCGTTACATTGCCATTCGATGCCCACATACATTTCTTTCGAAGTGAGTTTGCCGGTGCAAAACGAGTCGTCGGTGTTGCCGTATTTAATACCGGAGTAATGGCCTAGCATTGAAATTAGCGTTGGATTTTCGCCATTGATAAATACGACCCCATTGTTTTGTTTCAGATAATCGTATAATTCTCCTTTGGTTTTACGGATGATTTCTTCGCTGCCAAATCCTTCGAGGTGTGCTTTACCCACATTGGTAATAATGCCGTAATCGGGTTGCGCAATGGCGCAGAGTTCTGCAATATCGCCCTGATGGCTGGCACCCATTTCGATGATTCCCATATCGGTGGTATGGTTCATCGAAAGAATGGTCAGGGGAACGCCAATGTGGTTATTCATGTTGCCTTTGGTGGCAATTACCCTGAATTTTTGTGCGAGCACCGACGACACCAGTTCTTTGGTTGTTGTTTTGCCATTGGTACCGGTGATGGCGACAAAGGGAATTTTAATGGTTCTGCGGTGAAAAGCGGCTAAATCCTGCAGGGCCTTGAGGGCGTCCTTTACCAAGAGGAATTTATCGCTGCTCACCACCTTAGGGTCGTCAACCACTGCGTATGCACAGCCGAGATGCAGCGCATTTTCGGCATAGGCATTTCCATCGAAGTTATCGCCTTTCAGGGCAAAGAAAATACTGTCTTTGCTAACCCTGCGGCTGTCGGTGCAGATGCTGCGATGCTTTTTAAAAATCTGATATAACTGTTCTGTACTTATCATAAAACGAAAGCCCCATAACGGGGCTTTAGAATATTGAAATTGAGTTTTATTTTTTCGATTGCACCGGCGATCCGACCCGAACCATGGCACAACGAAAGCCAAGGTCAGCGCGGGCCATTTTTTCGTCGAGGAAACGGCGGGTTCCGGGCACAAGCCAGTAAGCACGGTCGTTCCACGATCCACCTTTAAACACGCGCGAACGGTCGGTAGTCAGCGAAGTCATACCGGTTCCCTTGTTGTTTTTCGGATTGTCTTTATCGTATTCGCCACGTCCCCATTCACCATATTTACCCCATTCACCGTCTTTGTACATGAACTCGGTTTTGTTGGCAAAAACAGCATCAGGATACAGTTTACTGCCATCGGCAAGCTGAATAACCCCATTGGGAAGTATCAGCGATCCGTCAGGCATTCTGATTTCACCGGTAACCAGTCTTTCGTGTCCACTGGGTAATATATAGGTGTTGTCGACCAGATTGATTTTTACTTTGTTGGGTAAAATCACATAATCGTTGTTGGGCGACAGAATACTTCCCGGAGGCAGTTTTGCCATGTCGATGGTGTCGAGCGGCGGTTTAATTTTTTGTTTCAGTGTGTCAACACCCGGGGCTCCTGTCCAGCTGGGTGAGTTGGCATCAAAGGGAATCAGCGATTCCAGATCTCCGTCGAGGTAATTCCTGTTGTCGGAGGTAGTATAGTTTTCGCGGTTGAAGCATTCTTCGTCGCGAACGGGTTTACGCAATATTTTTCCGCTATAGTCGAAATAGTTTTCGGCTTCGGGGGTGAGTTCAAGGGTTCCGTCGCGCGGGTCAATCACGATTTCGTAATCGGTATACACGTTACCGCGATAAGGGCGGAATTCGTTCATGTCTTCGAAAGTCATATCACGATACACGTCCATCACCCACTCGTTCACGTTACCAGCCATGCAATACAGACCGTATTCGTTGGGCCAGTAGCTTCTAACGGGAGCGCTGATGTCGGCTTTATCGTTGAGTGCACCGGCAACCCCCATATTATCGCCGCGTCCCCTCATGGCGTTTGCCATAATCTGACCACGGTCTTTGCTGCGGCTGTCGTTACGGATGTAATGACCATTCCAGGGATACAGCCTGCGGTTATAAATACGTTCGTTGTAACTGTTTCCGATATGTGCGAGTGCGGCAAATTCCCATTCGGCCTCGGTCGGGAGCCGGTAGCGGGGCAGGAATATTCCGTCTTCGATGGTTACCCAGCGGCGGTTCATACCGGTATTTGCTTTTTGTGCTTTACGACCCTGGCGCAGGGTAGTGGGGTCAACATACAGATTTTCTACTTTTCCATCGGGACCTTTATCCATGGCGACCGGCATATCGGTAAGACCATCAGCATATAATAAATAGGCGTCGAGGTTAAAATGCTTGGCCTGATCCATGGGTGCCAGATAGTCATCGAAAATGCCTTCGCGGGCCAGAATAACTTCATTCACACGGTCGGTACGCCAGTCGCAGTACTTCGAAGCCTGAACCCAGCTCACACCAACCACCGGATATTCTTCGTATGCCGGGTGGCGCAGGTAGAGTTCCACCATGGGTTCGTTGAATGCCAGACGCTGTCTCCATACCAGTGTGTCGGGTAATGCCTGACGGTACAGGTAGTTGTAGTCGCTGGAATACACATGGCGCAGCCAGTACAGGTACTCAAGGTAATCGAGGTTCCTGATTTCGGTTTCGTCCATATAAAATGATGAAACGGTCACGCGGGTG
>JAGOEF010000042.1:6585-10024 GCA_017997855.1 Bacteroidales bacterium | reverse complement strand
TATGCTGTTTTCGGAAGCAGTTTTCATAGAAAATTTGTCATTCATGCAAAAATAACAATCAGGCAATATTAATATTGCCTTAGCGTTTAATTTAATCAACACATAGAGGCTGATAAGTGGACATTTATTTTTTTTGAAAAAAAATTTTTTCCTCTTTTTTGAAATAATAAAATTATTAATTTTGATTTAGACAATTCTTACTCGAATGCAATTTGAAGAAACCCAAATTTATGACCTGCTGAAAAAGTATTTCGGATTCGATACTTTTAAAGGTCCCCAAAAAGAAATTATCATCAGCCTGCTGAATGGTAACGATTCTTTCGTGCTGATGCCCACGGGCGGTGGGAAGTCGCTGTGCTATCAATTACCCGCCCTGATGTATCCCGGAACGGCCATTATCATATCGCCACTGATTGCCCTGATGAAAAATCAGGTTGATTCGATGCGGGGTTTCAGCACCGAAGATGGAGTGGCGCATTTCATGAATTCTTCGCTGTCGAAGCAGGAAATCCTCAAAGTGAAAGAAGACCTGGTGGCCGGTAAAACAAAATTGTTGTACGTGGCACCCGAATCGCTGACCAAGCGCGAGAATGTTGATTTTTTGAAAAGTGTGCAGATATCGTTTTATGCCATCGACGAGGCACATTGTATCTCGGAATGGGGTCACGACTTCAGGCCTGAATACAGGCGTATACGACCCATTATTGACGAAATAGGCAAGGCTCCGCTGATTGCTCTTACTGCCACGGCTACACCCAAGGTTCAGCATGATATTCAGAAAAACCTCGACATGCTCGATGCGCAGGTATTCAAATCGTCGTTCCGCCGGCACAATCTCTATTATGAGGTTCGCCCCAAAGAACACACGACCAAAGAAATCATCAAATACATTAAAAATAATCCGGGAAAATCGGGTATTATTTATTGCCTGAGCCGGAAAAAAGTGGAAGAACTTGCCGAAAACCTGGTGGTGAACGATATTAAGGCACTGCCATATCATGCCGGAATGGATGCAAGTACACGCTCGCGCAATCAGGATATGTTTCTCAACGAAGAAGCCGACGTAATTGTTGCCACCATTGCGTTTGGTATGGGTATCGATAAACCCGATGTGCGTTTTGTTATTCATTACAATATACCCAAAAGCCTCGAAGGATACTATCAGGAAACCGGTCGTGCCGGCCGCGACGGTGGCGAAGGCAATTGCATTGCATTCTATAGCTACGACGATATTCAGAAACTTGAGAAGTTTATGCAGAATAAGCCGGTCAGTGAACAGGAAATTGGGAAGCAACTCCTGCTCGAAACCGTATCGTATGCCGAATCGTCGGTGTGTCGTGTGCGTCAGCTGTTGAATTACTTTGGCGAAGTGATGGAAGAAGATTGCGGTAATTGCGACAACTGCTTATCGCCCAAACCCAAGTTCGAGGCTAAAGAACAACTGGCAACCCTGCTCGAAGTAATCGACGTGTTGAAAGAACGCTGCAAGGGCGAGCATGTAGCCAATGTGCTGGTCGGTAAATCGAATGCCGAAATCAGTACTTATAAACACGATAAATTGCCTATATTCGGATGTGGCTCCGATGAGTCGGTGAAGTTCTGGAAAGCATTAATCAGGCAGGCACTGATAGCTCAGCTTATCGAAAAAGAAATTGTGAACTATGGTTTGCTTAAAATAACCAAGGCCGGCAGGGAATTCATGAAGGAACCGCGTTCGTTTATGATGACCAAAGATCACGATTATGAAGATAACGACGAAAAGGGTGAAAACCTTACCGGTGGAACCGCCGCCGCCGATACAGTGCTTTTCTCGCTGCTGAAAGATCAGCGCAAAGCCATGGCTAAACAATATAACCTGCCTCCGTTTGTCATTTTTAGTGACCCATCGTTGCAGGATATGGCCATTCAGTACCCGATAACCATGGACGAACTGACAAAAATTTCGGGTGTTGGAGTTGGTAAAGCCCAGAAATACGGAAAACCTTTCGTCGAACTCATTCATAAACACGTAATCGAAAACGAAATCGAAAGACCACAGGATATGGTGGTGAAGTCTGTGGTGAATAAATCAACCAACAAGGTGTTCATTATCCAAAGCATCGATCGTAAAATTGCCCTCGATGATATCGCTGAATCGAAAGGCCTCGAAATGATTGAATTAATTCAGGAAATTGAAGCCATCGTAAACGCTGGTACCAAACTCAATATCGATTATTACCTGTACAGCATTATGGATCAGGAACATGTCGATGATATTTACCTTTACTTCCGCGATGAAGCCGATACCGAATCAATCGAAGATGCTTTGAAAGAATTGGGCGAAAACGAGTTCACCGAAGAAGAAGTCCGCCTCGTAAGGGTTAAGTTTATTTCGGAAATGGGAAATTAACCGAACAGCTTGTTTCGAAGTATTTCAATACGCTAATTATTCGGACATTTACACGCGCTGAATCAATAATAAAGTTTTCGCGTAAGCATTCAAAAAAGTTGTAAATTGCGCAAAATACATTGAATACTGATTTATTAATTTCGATGATTATGCATTGTTTTACCAAACTTCGGTGGCTACGTTCAGCACTAATTGCGACAGTATTGTTAGCAGGATTTGTAAATATCAGCCGTTCGCAGAATGTTTACGATGTTTCCCTAACACAGATTATTTGTCCGGTAGGTCAGTATCTTACCGAAGAAGCCCAGCAATATCCTTACGTGGTGGTGACCAACATGGGCACGCATGTGATTAACGCCATCGATGTCTATTATCGAATCGACGACGGGGCTGAGGTGTTGCGGCATGTGGAACCCGTAATTTTAAACCAGAGTGAAACTAGAAATGTGATATTTCCACAAGTGACTTTGCCCGAAGGTGAACATACTTTTACAGCACGGGTGAACATAAGCAACGACATTACCGACGAAAATCCCGTTGATAACCAGTTACAATCGCAATTTATTGTTGCCGGCGGCGATATTATGATACAGGGGATTTTGGCCCCTTCGGGTTCGGCGTGCAATTTCGACAGCATTCAACCTGTGGTTGTGGTGAAAAACAACGGACAGGTAGATATCGGAAGTTTTGATATCAGCTTTTTTCTGAATGAGGAAGAACAACAGCAAATTCACTGGGAAGGCATGCTCTTGCCGGGGCAAACGGTTAATTTGAGTTTTTCGAAAGTATTTCCCGAAACAGGTGTACACAATTTTAGTTTTTATGCCGACGCTCCCAATGGAAGTTCTGATGCAGAACCAGATAACAATGGCATGGAAACGGGCTATAGTATTACCCGCGGTAATACCATTCAGGTGACAATTACCACCGATCAAAACAGTTGGCAGAACAGTTTCGAGATTCTCAATTCGATGTCGCAGGTTGTGGTTTCCGAAACCTATCTTCCCGAAAACGAAGTATTGGTTTATACGTATTGTCTTCCGGCCGGCA
>JAGOEF010000042.1:0-6485 GCA_017997855.1 Bacteroidales bacterium | reverse complement strand
ACCACCGATCAAAACAGTTGGCAGAACAGTTTCGAGATTCTCAATTCGATGTCGCAGGTTGTGGTTTCCGAAACCTATCTTCCCGAAAACGAAGTATTGGTTTATACGTATTGTCTTCCGGCCGGCAACTATACTTTTGTGATATACGATTCCAATGGAAACGGTATGTGTCAGGGTCCGCAGCAGGATGGCTGGTACAATGTTACCAACCTATCAACCGGTGGCAGTATTGCCGATGCTTGTAATTTTCAGTGGAATGCATCGCATCCTTTTCAGATTATTAATCCGTATGGAGCGCCAGTTGTTGGTTTTCTGTTCGATAAACTCGAGGCGTGTTCTTCCTATTACCAGTTCACTTCAAATGTTGTTTCTTCAGTTCCGGTGTTTTCCTATAGCTGGAACTTCGGAGATGGTGGTGTTTCCACACTTCAGAATCCGGTGCATGTTTATGCTGAATCGGGCATTTATACAATCAGCCTGACAGCAATCAGCAATTACGGACAAGGCAGCTACACCTGCGAGCAATGCCTGGTGGTTGATGTTGCAGAAGGCCCTGCGGTTACTGATGGATTCAGTTGCGGACCGGGAGCGGTAAACCTTTCGGCTGGTACTGCCACCGAAGATATTTACTGGTTCGTTAACCAAAGTCAGACTGAAGCATTTCATTTAGGAAATACCTACACTACTCCTAATCTGAATTCTACTGCCACCTATTGGGTAGAGAAAACGAGTACAAACCCGCATCAATATTTTGGAATGTTCGATAATACCGGCCCCGGAGGATATTTCGGATGGAATATTACCCGCACCCTACAATTCGATGCTTACAGCGATGTAACCATTGTTTCGGCGAAAGTTTATGCTCAGGGTGCCGGCAACCGCACGTTCACACTTTACAATGCTGATAACGTGCAAATTGATCAGAAAAACATTTACATTGAAGCGGGCGAACATCGCATTGATTTAAACTTCCAGCTGCTGCAAGGTTATGGATATTCCATTGCTGTTTCGCAACAAAACAACCTGGCGTACACCGGCGATTACAACGGCCCTTCGTATGCATATCCCTATATGATTGATGATTTGATTGCACTTACAGGTAACAACTACTCCAGTTCATTTTATTATTTTCTGTACGACATCGAAGTTTTTGCAGGATTTTCTGACGTATGCCATAGCGGCAGGGTTCCCATAACTGCACACATTCAGTACCCCGATGCAGGCTTACCGCCCGAAAGCATTTGTTGTATCGAAAACCCATGTTTTCTGGTGGCCGCTCCGGGTTATGCCCAATACCAATGGTCATTATTTAATCCATACCAAACGCTGCAGACTTCGTTTCCCGGTGTGTACACGGTTACCGTTACCGACGAATTTGGCTGTACGGCCATGGGCACAACAAACCTCGAAATTCTTGAGCCCGGTAGTCTGACCATCGATTCAGGCAGTGCCTCATCAGGCAATAACGGATGGGCTAATGCAATCGTAACGGGGGGAAATCCGCCTTTCATTTTTAGTTGGAGCAATGGAGCCACATCAGCATCTATTTCGGATCTTGCACCCGGAACTTATTCGGTTACAGTTTCGGATGCTGCAGGTTGTGAATTAACCGGAGAAACCGAGATAAGCGTCGGTGTTAAACCCATCCAAAGCGATTTGGTGCGTGTTTTTCCAAATCCCTCAAACGGAAGGTTTGAAGTATCGGTAAGCGGAGAAGAAATTATTGGCATCGAAGTGTATGATATCACCGGATTTGCTGTACTAAAATGCACCCACACCGGACCTATTGCCGTAACCGATATCAGCACCCTTCCCGATGGTGTTTACGTGCTTCGAATTGTAACCCCTTCAGGTTCGCATACACAAAAAATTGTTAAACGCTGACTCTGATGCCCCGCTTTTGCATCGAAATGGCATACGATGGTTCAGCGTTCTGCGGCTGGCAGATGCAACCCACAATGCCCAGTGTGCAGCAACTTATGCAGGATAGTCTGGGAATGCTGCTTCACGAACCCATCGAGGTTACCGGATGTGGCAGAACCGATACCGGTGTTCATGCAGCCTACTATGTAATGCATTTCGATGCGATGTCACCCGTCGATACCGAAGACCTTTTGATACGGCTCAACCGTTTTCTGAAAAGTAATGTCCGAATTTACTCTGTGCAGGCTGTTGATTCCGGTTTTCATGCGCGATTCGATGCGGTGCAGCGTGAGTACCGTTATTATATTGCATTGCAAAAATCTCCGTTTTTCTCTCAATATTCATGGTTCCTGCCAATTAATGCCGATGTAGACGACCTGAACCGCGTTTCGGCGGTATTGTATGAGTATTCTGATTTTACCAGTTTTAGTAAACTTCATGGCAATGCCAAAACCAATATTTGCCATATAAAACTGGCGCAATGGCAACAACATGACGACATACTGGTATTCACCATCAGGGCAGACCGATTTCTACGAAACATGGTCAGGGCTGTTGTGGGAACTTTGGTTGAGGTGGCCAAAGGCCGGGTTGACGAAGCAGGATTCCGGAGTATAATTGAAGCAAAAAACCGTTGCGAATCGGGTCAGTCTGTACCGGCGCACGGTTTATTTTTAACCGATGTGGTGTATCCCGAAAACTTGTTCAGCAGAGCACCAAAACAACCGGTACTTCCCCTGGGTTTTTAGGCTAAGTTAGTTCAGGGTGTAAATACGATATTCCCAGGCACTCAGTGTAAGCTTCCATTCATCGCTTAGCAAA
This sequence comes from Bacteroidales bacterium, assembly GCA_017997855.1. The sequence continues at coordinate 3,740 of JAGOEF010000042.1, read as the reverse complement.
AGTTTCTCTCCTTTAAAGTAGTGGGAATACACTCCATTGAAACAGGATGGAAATGCGATAGATGGGTTGCTGGTTCCACCCGAAAGATTGACAACAGTTAATACCACATCGTCGTGCTTATAGCGAACAAATGCCAGCACCTTGTCGTCGGATGACAGGGCAAAAGCAATACCTCCGCCATATTCTCCGTTCCACAGACTTTCGTGCTTGTGCTTCAGCGCATTCAGCGCAGCAAACAACGACTGCTTGCGGAAATTTCCCCATTCAACCAGGTCTTTATCGAAAAATGCCAGTTTGCGCGATAAGCCGGCTTCCTGTCCGGTGTAAATAAGCGGCATCCCCGGAAGGGTATAGCATAGCACCATGAGTGTATCGGCTGCCGGGCCCAACCTTTCGAATTCTGAACCATTCCATGAGTTTTCGTCGTGGTTGGTAATAAAACGTAACCGGTAACTTTTTTGAGGGAACAGCAACAACTCATTATTGAATTGCTCCTTTATGGCATTAGCATTTTTTGTGCCTTTGGCTGCTGCAGTAAATGCGTGAAGCATTTCCCAACTGTAGGATGCGTCGAACGAACAAAAATGATGTTCAGGCTCTTCGGCTTCGGCGAGCATAAAAACGTGTTTAATTTCGTGCAGCTGCCTGCGCGCTTCTTCCCAGAACGAAACCGGCACCATCATGGCCACGTCGCAACGGAAACCGTCGATATCGGCTTCGCGTACCCAGAATTTCATGGCATCGGTCAGGGCCTGGCGCATTGCAGGTTTTGTGTAGTCGAAATCAATTACATCGTTCCAGTCGTTAACTCGGCACATGAAGTTTCCTTCGGCATCGTGGCTGAAAAACTCAGGATGTTTCGTGGTCCACACATTATCCCATGCCGCATGGTTTGCCACCCAGTCGATAATTGCATACATGCCTTGCCTGTGAATTTCGCTGACCATGTTTTTGAATTCCTCAAAGCTGCCGTAGTCGGGATTTACAGCCGTGTAGTCTTTCACCGAATAGGCACTGCCCAGACTCCCTTTGCGGTTTTTTTCGCCTATCGGATGTATGGGCATAAACCAAAGTATATCTACGCCCATGCTTTTAAGCCGTGGTATATGTGGTAAAAATGCACTGATGGTTCCTTCGGGGGTAAATTGCCTCAGATTGACCTCATAAATGACTTTGTTTTTTGACCAGTCGGGTGGATGAATGTCGCGGGTTAACATAGTTTATTTATGGTTTGTAGTGATAATTTCGAAGGAGTGCGGGGGCATATCGAGCCTGACATAGTTGTCGCCCTGTTTAATCATCGAGCCAAAATAATCGGTAAACTGTAATCCGGCCGGAACGTCAACCAAATTTAGTCCGATAATTTGACGGAAGTCTGATTTGTTGAATGCTACAACCACTACATTATCGAAATAGCTGCGCTGAAATGCGAAGCCGAAATTTACCGATTCAAGAATATTAAAATCGCCCACCTGCAGGGCCGGGTTTTCGGTGCGGATTGCAGATATCGTTTTCAATTCAGCCGCCATCCTTTGCGGGATAAAAACCATTGTTTTTCCATCAATATCGGTAATAAGTTCATTACCGGTGAGCAGAGCGGGTATTCCTGGGATGCACATGCTAAAAACCGTTAGTTGACGAAGTTTGTCGTAGGCTTTGGTATCCGGGTTACGAACAGCGTTAATCCACTGGACGGGTGTGGGTAGTAAATTGGCCAACCGATGCTGATAACCATGTTTCCGTAAGGTTTTCCGCATTGCAGTTGCTAAGATACCGAAGCTAAGACTGTCGTTGTCGAAACAGGAATAGGCATCGTTGAATAACTGGTGGTCGAAAATCAGGTTGTTGTTGCAATTGCCGAGTAAACGCCGATATCCCGAAGTTTTTTGGCCGGCAAAACAAAGGCTGTATATTGGGTTGAGGTTGTCGTCAATACATGCCGAAAGCGGATCGAAATTCGCCGGCAGATTTTCGTCGGATATAAAAAGTGTATTAAAACCTGTCGCATTGCAAAGATTGTTGATAGTCAGGCTGTCGGAAGTGCCTTCATAGCTGTCTTTATCGAAACACAGAAGCAAGTGGTTATAAGATTCCAGTCCCGTGGATTTATTGTTGGCAACAGCCCCGTTTATCAGCGGAATCAGCAGGTCGTTGGTAATTCCCTGTTGATTGAATGCTATAATTCTGATGGAAGAGGTGTTGAGTTTTGCTGCAGCAGCGGGAATTATAAAACTGTAATCCATGGCTTCGAGCCCGGATAGATCGGGAGGAATCCGATATCCCTGCCAGAAAATGAAGTATTCGTCGATCTCTTGCGATGCACTGATGGTTATGGTATTCTTATCGTATTTTTTCAAACGGATTGTGGCTGTTTTTTCATATGAATCGCTAATGGTCAGCTTGGCTAATCCATTGGAGGTATCAGTATCGGAAGGTAATAAGATTTTGCCATCGCCACGATAATAATAGGTGTAATCGCCCGGTTCAAGGTAGAGGTGCTTTTGCCAGCGCTTTCCCTCAAAATTCATTTCGACAGAATCGGAATAACGGCCGAAGTTTCCATGTAGAAAAAACTTGTTGTAACTGACTCCTGATGGAACTTCGAATTCAAATGCAGTGCGGGTAAGCGATGCTTTTTTGCACAGTACTGAATAATGGTGCCCCTGAATGTAAAACGTCAGCTCGCTGAGCCATGGCAGTGTTTCGAAATCACAAGTCAGGGTAAAACTGCGTTTGTCGTCGGATACCTGCAGGCATCCCGGTCTGGAGTAGCCTATCGAATCGATTTGCGTATCCGCATCAAAAAAATGATCGGTCTGGAAAGTGTTATCGCCTTCGTAAAGCAACAGGGTGGCCTGGTCGGTTTTCATCAGGTCGTAGGGATACATGTCGGCGTCGTGCTGCTTTGGTTTGCAGCTCCAGAGCACGAGAATTCCGGCCAGGGCAATGAGAAGTCGTTTCATCTGAAGAGGTTTTATCATTCCGGTTTATTGTAAGGCATCTATCAGACTGATACTATAGTCTTTTTCAACAAGGATGCGGGCTTTTGATTTGAGTTTCATCACCTCGGTGTGTTCTTTTTCGAGCACGTTCCAGCGGAAATCATTCACAGGTTCTTTGCCACGGTCAGCCTGGGCTTTCTTTGTTTCGTGATAGGTGAGGTCAATAAATACACCGAGATCGACGCCTTCGGCATTCAGGGCATACAAACCGTCGATAATCAGGAAATCGATTTTCGAGAAATCGGTAATTAACCTGTCGGGTTCATCGGGTACAATATCGATGCAGGGCATTTCGGATATCCGGTTGTTTTTGAAGTCGGAAATGTTGCCGTTGAGGGTTTCCCAGTCGATTTCGGACATACCCACTGCCTCAAACCCGTGCTGTTTGCGCCATTCGGTGCGCAGGTGCGGATGAACGCGGTAGTAGTTGTCGGAATGAATTATTTTGGTTCTGATACCATGCTCTTTTACGAGGGCTTTACCAATGCAGTGCGCTAATTCGGATTTACCACTGCCCGATTCCCCCGAAATAGCCATCAGCATTTTGGGAAAATAGTTTTTCAATACGATTTGGGTGATTGCGGCTGCCGCAATACGGTGTTTTTCTGCAATAAGCAATACGTCGCCTAACATACGCTGGATTTTTTACGAAAGTTATATGAAATTGTCGGAATTTCAAAACAACAGGGATTTTTTAGCTTTTCACGGGAAAATATATTCTCTGCCGGATTGGCTAAC
>JAGOEF010000041.1 GCA_017997855.1 Bacteroidales bacterium | reverse complement strand
GCCATGTTGCCGCCAAAATCTGTAACTGTCCATGTAATTGTTGTAGTGCCGATAGGATAGGGGTCGGTCAGAGCCAGCATATCACTGCGCACGCCGGTTACCGACAAAACACCGCAATTATCGCTGACAGCAGGTGTTCCAATGGAAACTGTAGCAGCTTCACAAGAAGAAGGATCTGTGTTAACCAATACATCGGCCGGACAAGTAATTGCCGGATTTTCGGTGTCGGAGATGCTGATACTGATAGAGGCATTATCGCAGTTTGCCGGATTGATTACTTCGCAGATTCCGTAGGTAAGTACATAGTTGCCAACTGCAACACCGGCAGGAATGTTCAGACTTCCGTCGGCAGCGATAAAGGCACCGCTTATTCCGCCATTGTCGGTGAGCGTAATAGTCACATCTGCTGAATTAACTGCCATACCACTAAGCAGGTCGTTGGTAAGCACATTGCCTGCAACTCCTCCCATATCACAATCAATAGCTGACGAGGTGAAATTATCATCATTGGCTGCAATTGCTGCTTCTACCACAGTAATGAATACCTGAGCATCATCGCAATTGAGCGGGTTGAGTATTTCGCAAATTTGATATGTCAGATAGTAAGTGCCAGCCGGAGTACCGGGTATTACGTCAACACTTCCATCAGGGTTAAGTACAAGGTATCCGTTATCTTCAGGGATGGTTTCAAGTAAGCTGACTTCAGCCGGATTTACCGGATTCCCGTTAAGAAGGTCGTTGGTAAACACATTTACAACATTGTTTGCACCGGTAAAGCCATTTATTCCACCGGCATAATCGTCGTTTGCAATAATTTGAGCGGCAGTAATGGTTATGTTAACAATGGCATCATCACAATTTGTCGGGTTCAGCACTTCGCAAATCTGATAGGTAAGCGAATAGCTGCCTGCGGGAGTTCCTGCGGCAACATCAATACTTCCATCAGCATTTAATGTTAGTGTACCTGTGGGGTCGGTCACTGTTTCGGTGAGGATTACTTCGGCAGGATTTACCGGATTTCCGTTGAGTAAATCGTTGGTGAATACATTTAATACATTGGTGGCACCGGTATAACCGTTTGCTGAACCTGTATCGTCGTTGGCGATTATAGCTGCAGCAGCTACTGTTATTGTAACGATAGCATCATCACAATTGGTCGGGTTAAGCACTTCGCAAATCTGATAAGTGAGCGAATAGCTGCCTGCGGGAGTTCCAGCGGCAACATCCACACTTCCGTCAGCATTCAGGGTAAGAGCTCCTGTTGGGTCAGCCACTGTTTCGGTGAGGATAACTTCGGCAGGAATTACCGGATTCCCGTTGAGTAAATCGTTGGTGAAAACGTTCAATACATTGGTGGCACCGGTATAACCGTTTGCAGAACCTGAATCGTCGTTGGCAATAATCTGTGCTGCTTCCACGGTAATGGTTACAATGGCATCGTCGCAGTTCGTCGGATTGGCTGTTTCGCATATCTGATATGTCAGGCTGTGAGAACCTGCCGGTGTGCCGGGATTCACATCAACAGTACCATCCGGGTTAAGGCTCAGATAGCCAGACGGATTAGGAACGGTTTCGGTGAGTATCAGTTGCAATGGATTTACAGGCGAACCATTGAGTAAATCGTTGCCAAACACATTAACTACTGCGTTTGCACCGGTATATCCGTTAACCGGACCAGCATTGTCGTCGTTGGCAATAATTACGTTTACCGGCCAGGTAGTTTCGCTGTCGCTGTCGTTGTCGGGTTCCGGGTCGTGGGTATCGCTACCGGTGATGGTCGACACATTGGTGTTGTTGCTACCGGGAAGATTTACCAATGCAGTTATGCTAAGGTTTGCAGAGCCCGGGAATGCAATACCGGCAATGGTCCATATCCCGGTTGCAGCTACATAATTGCCATCGCTGGCCAGATGCGAAACATAAGTATATCCTGTCGGAAGCAAATCACTCACGCTGATGTTTGAAGCAGCACTGGGTCCCTCGTTGGTTACGGTGATGGTAAATACCACATTGTCGCCTACATACGGGGTACTGTTGTTTACGGTTTTATCGATACTGAGGTCAGCCATTGCCTGAATCGGAGTAACGAAGGTAGATTCATCATTACCTGAGTTGGGGTCGGTTACATCACTACTGTGGATATTGGCAGTGTTAACCAGATTTCCTGTGGCGTTTTCCTGAACAAAGCCCCTGATAACGATAACGCACTGACCACCGGCAATAATGGTTCCCAGATTTCCGGAACCTGTCCAAGGACCATAATTGGCCTGACATCTTGAAGCCTGCCAGTCAATTACAAAGCCCGGAAGCACATCGTCGATGATCACGTTGGTTGCGTCGCTGGGACCATTGTTTGCATAAAACAGAACATAGTAAATCTCTTCGCCGGCTGTTATTTCAACAGGGCTGATTACGTAATCATACGGATTCCCAAAAATCTGAGCCTGACTCAGTGGCAGCATCGAAGGATCGATTTGAATCTTAATCACTTCGAGATCAGAAATCACATTTACATTGGTAATCACGGTTGATGTGTTGTTGCTGAGGTCAGAATCGGGAGTGTTCGATTCGATATAAGCGGTATTGGTAATACTGCCCGTGATATTGCTCAATACTGTTCCCTTGATTGACAAGGTGAAAGAAGCGAAAGGAAGCATATCGCTTATAACATATTCGTTGCTCCAGGCATTCCAGGTTGTTCCTCCGTCGGTTGAATATTGTGCACCTGCAATAATGGCAGGGTTCACCACATCGTGGATGTGAACATTGGTTGCTGTAAAAGTATTGCTGTTGTTGGTTACAGTAATGGTATATATAATTTCCTCACCAGCTGTTACCGAAGCAGGTCCGCTTTTTAATATCGAAACATCGGCATCGGTATTCAGGGGCGTATAAATTGTTTCATCGTTATTACCCAAATCAGGATCGTCGGTAGACGAAACTACTGAGGCAGTATTGGGTATTGGGTCAACATTGGGAGCCGGGCTGGCATCAACCACCGTACCCCTGACAAGCAAAGAAACCGAAGCGGCGGGATTGAGATTGCCGACATTCAGTGAGCCTGTCCATGGACTGAGCCAGGTGGCACCGCCATCAACAGAATACTCAGCGCCGGAAATTACAGCGGGGTCAATGGCATCTGTAATAATTACGTTGTTGGCCACACTGGGGCCATAATTTGTAACCACAATCTGATACACTATCTGTCCGCCGATTACAACCGGTGATGTCAGTGCCTGTTTGGTGAGACCGAGGTCAGCCGATTGCAGAATAGTTGTAATAACTGTCGATTCGTTATTCGATAAATCCGGGTCGGTGGTAACCGCACTGTAAATGGTGGCTGTGTTTACCAATGTACCGGTAGCAGCAGGGTCAACGTCACCACGAATCATTACATAGTTAACTCCGGGATACAGGAATTCGGCGAGATAGCGTGTACCACCCCATGCGAACCATGAGTTGCCAAAATTCAGTGAATACTGAGGGTTAAGGATTCCTGCAGGTAAAATATCGGTGATGGTCGCCTGAAGCGAATTATCCGGTCCAAAGTTTTCGACCATCAGAAAATAATAGATTTGGGTTCCTGCAGTAATCACCGAAGGATTAATTTCGATGAGTTGTGCCGGTGTCCCTACAGGCAGGTTCGACGGATCGATGTGGGTTTTCACAATCGAAACGTCCGAAGTTTTAATAACAGTAATCGTTACAATGGCCTGATCGCAGTTCGTCGGGTTCAATACCTCGCAAATCTGATAGGTGAGGGTATAGGTACCGCCCGGAGTGTTGGGTGCAACATCTATGCTGCCATCAGGATTCATGCTTATAGTTCCAGTCGGGTCAGGAATTACGAGCGAAAGAATCACATCGACTGGATTAACCGGATTGCCATTGAGCAGGTCGTTGTCAAACACATTTAAAACATTGGTTTGTCCGTTTGTTCCGTTTATTCCGGAAGCCATATCATCGTTGGCAATTATCGGAGCAGCACTTACCGTAATTGTAACTGTGGCCTGATCACAATTGGTAGGGTTGGCTGTTTCGCAAATCTGATATACCAGATAATACGTGCCGGCCGGAGTTCCCGGTGAAACTATCACAGAATTACCCGATAGACTGATGTTGGGATGGGTACTGCTGATGAAACTTAATATCACTTCAGCAGGTAATACAGGTGCCCCGTTCAGTAAGTCGTTTGATAGTACGTTGGCAACCGCTGTCCCCCCAACCATTCCATTTACCGTTCCGGCATCGTCAACCGCAATTATCTGTAAAGCGTTGGCAATAGCAATCGTAGCTGTTTCGGAGCATCCTTTTGAATCGGTAATAACGACCGTGTAATTTCCGGGAGCCAGGTTGCTGAATACATTCGAAGCCTGAGCAGGTCCTCCGTTGAGCGAATACAGATAAGGAGGCGTTCCCCCGCTGGCTGTTACGCTGATTTCGCCGGTAGAACCATTGTAATATTGAATTTCGGCACTCACACTAAGGCTAATGTTAAGTTGTGGCAACGCAATAACTGTAACCTGTGAACAAGCTGATATCCCGCAGGAATTCGACCATGCAACATAATACGTGGTAGTGGTTGTCGGCGAAGCAATACTCAGGTTGTTGCCTGTTCCAATCAGAGTACCTCCGCACGAACCGGTGTACCAGTTCAGCTGGGTTCCTGAACCACCTGTTGCCGATAATATGATGTTGCCGTTATCGTTGTAGCAAACTTCGCTGATATTGGAAGCAGCGGCTGTTGGAGCCACCGGAAGCGGATTCACAACAACTTGTATGGGTAGTTTGTTCGGACTGATACACGATGCCGATAAACCTTCGGCTACATAGTATGTATAAGTACCGGGGGTTGTGGTTGAAGGTATTATCGACAACTGGGGTATTCCGGTCGGGCTGCTGTAGTAATACAATGTATATGCAGGATTGCTGGCTGTTGCCGTGAGTGGAATTGCCACCTGATTCTGGCAGTATGTTACCGGAGTGGCCGAAACCGTGGGTGTTGATGTCATGGTTCTCACTTCGATGGTGAACTCAAAATAGCATGAGCTGGCACCGGGAGGAACTGCATAATAGGTCTGAATGCCCGGCGTAGCTGGGAATGGGTTCGAAATAGTGTATTCAACAGAACTGCCGGTTACCGGATATTGATTGTAAAATCTCGATCCGGCAGGGAAATGACCTGATACTTCGGTAATGGCTATCGGCCCACTGAGGTTGCACTCCAGAAAACTAAGAACCGATGGCGTTGCTGCGCAATTGGCATTCACATAATCGGTTGCATTTAGATTTACCTTGTATGGGATAACAATTGGCTCTCCCGTACAGCTTCCCGACATCTGGTAACCCTGTATCGTGGTCTGATTGGTAAACACGGTATTGCTTATGGCGCCGGTTCCATTCATATAACCCGAAATTAGAATTTCAGGAGTACAATTGATATTGGCGAGTATTGAACAGTCCTGCGTTGCTTTAATTTTAAAAGTTAATGTACCCAGTAAATCTGATGGGTTTGCCGGGAGAGGTAAAGTGCCTATCTGCCATATAATGGAACCGTTTGCTCCACTCGAGGGATCATAATATAAATTGTTTGGTGTGGGAACCGGGGTAAAGAATACCTGCCTTGAACTGCTTACATATTCTGATGCAAAAGGAACTGGTATCACCAGCGTTGCATTATTGATGGGTTCTGTACCCTTGTTTCTTACTTCTATCGATATTTCAATCTCATCTCCGGGTTGAGCAATCAGAGGGTTTCCCGAAATATACGGTGCTCCGCCTATGCTTATAATGTGCGAATGGGCTTCAGGTGTGGGTATGTAGGCATCAACCGACATAGCCATCATAAAAATTACATAGGTGTCCTGTGTACTTCCATACCGAAACGAAGTCGCTGTTTGGTTGTTTGTAATTACCGAATTCCCGGTATTGGGTATGTTGAACATTGAAATGTCGAGGCCGGTGTTGTTTACTAAGTTTGGATTGCGTGTGTTGCCACCGGTAAAAATTGAACTGTTGTAGAAATTGTTCGATGAATTATCGCTGTGATTGAGATTTACCCAATTGGTATTGCTGTGGTTCCTTATTTGCAGAAAATCTCCCGAAATATTCCGGTCGCCTTCACCGGCTACAATGCCCAGCTTCATATTTACCTGACCACTTTGCACGGTGTTAAATCCCGAAACAGGAATTGTATAATCGGCTGTGACATTTCCGGCAACGTAAGCATGACCATCGAAAATGGTAACATCGCGCCATTTCATTTTTGAGTTTTCGTAAATCACAATCATTGCCCAGCCACCATAATATCCGGTGCTGCCCCCGTTTCCTTCCTGCAGGGCTATGTTGGCCACCGTGTAACTTCCCAAACCGTACTGACGTACGTAATCGGTGACTTCTGCATAGGCTGAGTACATTTGGCCGTGATTGGTTTCAGGATAATAAATATCGCTAATATTGGCAGTAACATTGCTATATGACGAGGCTCCGGGCCCTTTAATAAGAACTTTTTGCTTGTCGAAGTTTACCGTGACACTGCCTTTCGTTACCGAAAAAGTCATCGGACTGTTTCCCCCATTGTTGGCACGCCCGGTCCAATATAAACCTGCATATACAATGTTTGAGCATTCGGGGAGTGCTCCGTTTTCGGTCGAAAAACTCAGGTTGGCCGATGATGAGTTTAAGGTTGTGGAAACTCCGTCGACATCTACGTATATCATCGAATTATTATTCGATGTGTTATCACCATAATTTTGTAATGTAAGATTGGTGTTCCCAATCATCGTAAAATCACCTTTTACATTATAAATTACTTTGGCCGGTGAGTATTGTGACGTCCGTTGAGTAAAAGATTTTACCACCTGTGCATTAACACCTGTAATAAATGCCGAAAACAGCGCGATGAGGGCTGCACGGAAAAAGATGGTATGGTGAATCGAAAGTATTTTCGTTGTCATAGTGTTTGATTTTAATGTTTTTATTCGGCGATATCAATTATGTAGTACAGCTGAAGATTGCGATTGCTATCGTTGACAAGCAACCGACTGATTTGAGCTGATGTGCATGACTCACTGCATCTGACTACAATGTAGCGCAGACTGTCGAAATTCTTTATTGCGGAGATATCTAGGGGAGACTGTATTTCATTGTAATTGAAATCAATAACAAGCATTTTTATTGATTTATTTATCTGATTGGAAGCGTATAAACTTGAAAAGTTTTCAGTATTTACAAAACCCACAACCGGAGCATCTTTTGATTTGTCCGATGATGGACTGCCATAATACAGGCTCGGTTGTAACTCGTAAAAAAGAGATCTGACTTCAGTAATTTCTGCTTCTGAAGTACTTAGTGCTTTATCTGAATTTCTGTTGAACTTGTGCAATTCATTGTTGGACTGTGCTTTAGCGTTGGAAGACAATAATAAAATAATTAATGCAATGAGTAAAATCCTTGAATGCATTAATATGGCGAGTGAAGTTGTTCTCTGATTTTTCATGTCATAATATTTTGTGTGAGGATAACCGAAGCTTTGTTTAATTGTTTAGAAATAATCTAAATAAAATTAATAAAATTTGCAATAACGCAGAAATTCAGATAGTTACGTTTGTATAAAAGTGAGAAAATAGTGTGTTGGGATGCGGCTTACCGTTATAAAAGTGTTAACAGGATTTGTGTCCGGTTAGAAATAATACTGGAAAATTTGGCTAAATCGGACTGAATTGCCCGTGATTAATTGTGAATTATATTTCCCCCTGTTGGACCACCTTCAGGCCCCAGTTCAATCACCTGATCGGCAATGGCAATCATAAATTGGTTATGCTCTATCATTACGATGCTGTGTTGCCGGGATGCCAACTCACAAAACAGCGCGTTGAGTTTTTCGATATCGAATGGGTGCAGGCCGGTAGCGGGTTCATCAAATATATAAAGACACTTACCGCGGGGCGACTGCATAAGTTTTTGTGCCAGCAGCAGTCGCTGATATTCTCCACCCGACAATGTGGACAATGCTTGTCCGCAACGCAGGTGACCGATGCCGCATTTGGTAAAAAGTTCGAGCATTTGGGTGAGCTCGTGGTATTCACCGAATATCTCCGGCAGGTCGTTAAAACAGCTTTTCATGATATCGCCCATGCTAATACCTTTGATTTTTACGGATTGAACCGACGATTTATAACGTGTACCGCCGCAGCTAGGGCAGGGGATATTCAATTCACTCATAAAATCCATCGAAATGCTTCGTTCGCCCATGCCATTGCAATCGGGGCACTTCCCGTCGGAATGCACATACGAAAAATGCGAGGCCTTCATGTTGAGCTTTTTTGCTTCGGGTGTAGCTGCATAAAACGGCCTCAGCATATCGAGCAATCCGGTGAACGTAGCCGGGGTACTAATTGATGAAGCGGCGTTCTGTCCTTGTTTCAAATAAACAACATCGCTGAAGTTTTCGAGGCCATATACCGAATTGCAGCCAACAGGTTTTTGTGCCATGGCCGATGCATGCAGCACATCGCGTACAAGGCTGGTTTTGCCGCTTCCCGAAACTCCGGTAACAGCCGTTATTCCGCCCAAAGCAAAACCTGCCGAAATGTTTTTCAGGTTATTGGCACTGGCACCGTGAACCCCAAACCCCGATGGGGTAAAGTTATGGGAATGTGTTGGCGGTATCATTTGTGGATTAATCAGCGCGTAGCTGGCTGAATGTGGCCGGTTTTTCATTTCGCTGGGAGAACCTGCGGCAAGTACTTTGCCCCCTTGAGCTCCGGAACCCGGACCCATTTCGATGATGTAGCCCGCCTGTGCTGTCAGCTTTGAATCGTGCCCTGTGAAAACCACCGTATTCCCGTTTTTTACCAGCGATTGAATAATGTCACCTATTTTTTCTGCATCCTTTGGATGTAACCCGGCTGCCGGTTCATCAATCACATAACACACTCCGCTGAGCTTTGCCGAGAAAGCCGAAACCAGTTGCAATCGTTGCGATTCACCTCCCGAAAGAGTTTCGGCGGGCCGCGATACCGAAAGGTAATCGAGTCCAAGCTTCGAGACTATGTCTGCAATATTTCCAATCGATATTCCGATGCTGTGAACAAGTTCCTGCACCAGCATCTCATCGTTAATTTTATTAAATAGTGCAGGCAGTGAGCCAATGGGCAATTCCGATAATTCTGAGATATTATAGCCTTGGAACACAATGCTGAGGGCTTCGTTTACCAGCCGTTTACCCTTACAAACCGGGCAGGTTTTTCGTGCAAGCAGTTGCTCGGTTCCCCCGGTACTTTTGTTCAAATGCCTGCGCTGATATTCTTCATCAACCAGATTGCAGAAGCCTTTCCACACGGTGCTCAGTGCATGCGTGCCTTCGCGCGTTTTGTTTTTGAAATTCCATTGCGCTTTCCAGATGGTCTCACCGGTGCCGTACAGGGCAATCTCCCTGAATTCCATGGGCAGGTTGTTCCAGGGCTGACTCAGGTCGATACCTGATTCATGCGCGATATGTTGCAGCACTGCTATATATTGCCCGTCGGGGTCACTGTAAAATTTGCCCGGTTTGCTGGTTTGCATGGCGCCCGCGGTAATGGGTTTTTCCGGGTGACTGATGAGTTTTCCGGGATCGCAGCTAAGCACATAGCCCAATCCATCGCATTGCGGACAGGCACCGGGCTGGTGATTAAACGAGAAAAAGCCTGCCGGATATTGTTTACCCTGCTGTTGAGCAATACGAGAGTACATAAGCCTGAACAAATCGTAAATGCCTGTAATTGTACCCACCGTGCTGCGTGCCGAATGGTTTGTAAACCGCCGGCTTACTGCAACACAAGCCACCAGGCCATGTACCGATTCGATGCGTGAGCGGTTCGACAGCTTCAGCATACTGCGCGAATAGGTTGACATGCTTTGCGAAAACCGCGAAAATGCTTCGGCATAGAGGCTCCCCAGTGCCAGCGATGTTTTTCCGCTACCGGAAACACCGGTGATCGCGGTACTGGTATTTAATGGTATTTCGACTGAAATGTTCTTCAGGTTGGCCGTGTTCACACCATGCAGTGCAATGTGTGTATGACGTTCTACCGGTTGCTGGTCTTTCCGCTGCGTGTCGTTATGCTTACTGAAAGACAATTTGCTTTTCTTTTGTGGCTTAACGATTAGTTTCGATGGTGTGCCCGACGCCACTATTTCGCCACCGTTTTTGCCCTGCCCCGGACCCAGCTCTACTATATAATCCGCTTGTCTGATAAAACTTTCGTCGTGCTCGATGCAAACCACCGTATTGCCTTTTTGGGTAAT
>JAGOEF010000040.1 GCA_017997855.1 Bacteroidales bacterium | reverse complement strand
GGTTAACCAGATGAATGCTGATACCCGATTGTTTTTCGCCATTTTCGATAACCGCCTTGTGTACTTTGTCGCCATACATGCCACGGCCACCATACGAAGGCAACAAGGCAGGATGAATATTCACAATACGCCCCTGCCATGTGTTAACCATGTTTTCGGGAACCAGCCACAAAAAACCGGCAAGTATAATAAGCTCAATTCCTTTTTTCGACAGATAGTTATAAACAATTGAATTATTGTAGAATTCGTCTCTCGAAAAAATCAGGGTTTCAACACCTTCGGCAGCGGCTTTTTGCAATACGGGCGCATCGGGCTTATTGCTCAACACCGCTTCGATGCTTACAACAGCACTATCCCGGAAGAAATGAATGATATTCATGGCATTGGTGCCCGAACCTGATGCAAAAATGGCTGTTTTTATCATCTTCAAGTTTGTTTTATGTAGTTGCAAACATACTGAATTTAAATCTGTTAACAAGCGTTGTTATTAAAATACCCTGCGATATTTTGTCAATCAGTACTTTATTTCGTTTCTTTGTAGCCTTAAAATTGAACTGAAAGTTTAACTAAATTTTTAAATTATGTCAGACATTGCATCAAGAGTAAAAAGTATTATCGTTGACAAGCTGGGCGTTGACGAAGCAGAAGTAACCCCCGAAGCTAGTTTCACCAATGATCTCGGTGCTGATTCACTCGACACTGTTGAGCTGATCATGGAATTTGAAAAAGAATTTGAGATTTCGATCCCCGATGAAGAAACCGAAAAAATTTCGACAGTAGGCGCTGCCATCAAATACATCGAAGAAAACAGCAATTAATCTCAGCAGTCTCACCAATTCATTTATTATGGAAGTAAAACGGGTTGTAGTAACCGGGTTGGGAGCTGTAAGTCCTTTGGGCAATACAGTTTCCGAAACATGGGAAAACCTGAAGCAAGGCGTAAGCGGTGCCAATCTGATAACCCACTTTGATGTGACGAATTTTAAAACAAAATTCGCCTGCGAAGTGAAAAATTTTGACCCTGCAAACTACTTCGACAGGAAAGAGATAAAAAAATATGACCCTTTTACCCAGTATGCGCTGGTGAGTGCCGCCGAAGCAATGGAGGATTCCGGCCTTGATGTCGAATCGATCGACAAAACAAGAGCCGGAGTCATCTGGGCTTCGGGCATCGGAGGCGTTGAGGTTCTGATGCAGGAGATGAAGAACTATTTTGAAGGTAACAAAATACCTCGTTTCAATCCGTTTTTTATTCCGAAACTTATCATTGATATTGCTGCAGGCTTTATCTCGATAAAATATGGGTTCATGGGGCCCAACTACAGCACGGTGTCGGCCTGTGCCAGCAGCAGTAATGCTGTGATTAACGCCTGCAACCTCATCAGGTTGGGCTATGCCGATGTAATTATCAGCGGTGGCTCCGAAGCCGCAGTTAACGAAATTGGTATTGGCGGGTTCAATGCCCTGCAGGCCATTTCGACACGCAACGATGATTATCTTACTGCATCGCGCCCGTTCTGCGCTACCCGCGACGGTTTTGTGCTGGGCGAAGGAGGTGCTGCGCTTATTCTCGAAGAATATGAGCACGCCGTGAAACGCGGAGCAAAAATATATGCCGAAATTGCCGGTATTGGTCTGTCGGCCGATGCATACCATATTACTGCACCCCATCCCGAAGGTAACGGAGCTGCTTTGGTAATGAGCAATGCATTGAAAGATGCCCATGTCGCCCCCGAAGTTGTCGACTATATCAACGTACATGGAACCGCTACACCCCTGGGCGATATTGCCGAACTTACCGCAATCAAACGGGTGTTTGGCGACCACGCGTTTAAACTCAACATCAGTTCATCGAAATCGATGACAGGTCACTTACTGGGAGCTGCCGGTGCACTCGAAGCCCTTATCACCATAAAGGCAATGGAAAACAGCATCGTACCTCCCACAATTAACCATCACGAGAAAGACGAAAACATTGACGAACGCTTTAATCTGACATTCCACAAAGCGGTTGAGCGTCCCATTAACTATGGCCTCAGCAATACCTTTGGGTTTGGCGGACACAACACTTCGATTATTTTTAAAAAATCATAGATTTTGTTCCTTTCGGGTGTAAACATGCCTTTTTTTTGCGGTAAAAACAAAGCCTATTGCTATCAATTGTATTTGCTACTTGGCTTTTACCCACGTAATGCCCTTATTTATCAAACCGCCTTTACGCACAGTTCGCGCAGCATAAGCGATGCTGAAGGGAAACAAACCAACAACGAGCGACTTGAGTTTATTGGTGATGCCATTCTCGATGCTGTGGTTGCCGATATTTTGTACGTAAAGTTTCCGGATGTTGACGAAGGAAAACTCACCCTGATGCGCTCGCAGATTGTAAAGCGAAAATCGCTTGATAACCTGGCCCTTAAAACGGGGGTTGCCGATTTTGTGGTATTCCGAAACGATGCCGAACGTAATCCCGGTCACATTGCAGGAAACGCTTTCGAAGCATTGATCGGAGCCATTTATTACGATCGCGGCTACAAGTATTGTAAAAAATTTATCACCAAGGTCATTTCGGAACACCTGAACCTCGACCACATTACCGAAGAAAACGAAGACTATAAATCCTTATTGCTCAACGAGGCACAGCGCCGTAAATGGGATATTGTTTTCGACACGGTCGAAAGTATAGAGGAAAGCGAGCGCGAGCTTCACTTTTGCTGTGCCGTGATTGTAAACGGCGTTTTTATTACCGAAGGCAAAGCATGGACAAAAAAGGAAGCCGAACAACAAGCCGCCGGCATTGCACTCAACAAGCTGATAAAGAAAAACCCTCCCCGAAAATGAAAAAGAAAACACTGAAGTTTCAGCCCGAATACGATTTCAAACTCCTCGGGGCGGTGAGCAGCAGTTCTGATATTCGCTTTGTGCGCGAAATAAAATTGATTACCGGGCTGGAGATGATACGAAACGGGTACCATGAAATTTACAACGAAAAAAGTCCTGATTCGCAAAAGTTTTTTCTGTATGAATGTCCCGAAAACGACGAAATAGTTAGTATTTACGTGGTGGGCAACAAGTCGGAGGCAGGTTTTTTAATTGAGGAACTGCGCAACATCGATTTTTTTGTGGTGATAAAAGGAACCGACAGGATGGATTTCGCATCAGAACTGATGAAAAACCTGAAGTCGAACCCGGTGGTTCAGGCCCTTTTCGACATTGACCCCGAAAAACTGGCTTCGAAACAAAAGCTGCTGATGTAATCGCGATAAATCCAATTGCGGGATAAAAAAAACCACTACTTTTGCAGCGAACCGGCTCAGTAAAATCTTAATAAACACGGCATGGGTGTTATCGTAAATCAATCGTTCAAAGGCTCATTGTACTCTTACATTGGCACTGCGCTGGGCTTTCTGAATGTAGGCTTGCTGATGCCCATCGTGTTTTCGAGCAATCAAATCGGCCTCACCAACCTCTTGATTTCGATTTCGCTGATAATCGGACAACTGGGAACTTTCGGTTTTCTGAATGCCACCATTAAGCTGTTCCCCTTTTATCGCGATAAAGAAAAAGGCCACCATGGATTTCCTTTGATGATGATGAAAGTAGGTCTGGCAGGCTTTGTGTTTACTACCGCCCTGTTCTTCATACTGAAGAATTACCTGATTGAAGCCAATTCCGAAAAATCGCAGTTATTTGTTGAAAACATCTACTACCTGCTGCCCCTGTTGTTTGTTACCATTTTTTACCTCCTGCTCGACAACTATTGCGTGGTGTTGTTCAACGCTTCAATTGGTATATTCCTGAAAGAGTTTCTGTTCAGGATTCTCAATCTGATTGGCATTGGACTGTTCTGGCTTGGAATTCTCGATTTCGACGGGTTCCTCCTGTTCTATTTTGTGGCCTATAGTGTCCCCACTTTCGGCTTGATGATATATCTTATTATTAAGGGAGAGCTAAGCCTGAAGCGCGACCGTGATTTTACCGATAAACCCATGCGACGCAATTTAATCAGTGTATCGGTTTACGGACTGCTGGCCGGATTTTCGGGGATTGCCGTAATGAATATCGACCGTTACATGGTGAATCATTACGAAGGCTTGTCGGGAACCGGTATCTACAGCACCATGTTCTATTTCGGCACCATCATCATGCTGGCTGGAAGAAGCCTGAAACGTATAGCAGCCCCCGTGATTTCGGAAGCATTCAAAAAAGACCAGCCCGAGCTTATCGGCGATGTGTACACACGCAGTACCCTGACCCAACTGATTATATCGTCGTTTCTGTTTTTGCTGGTATGGTGCAACCTCGATTCGGCGTTCGCACTTATTCCTGCCGAATTTCAGGCAGGCCGCTGGGTGGTTTTCTACATTGGCCTGTCGCAGGTAATTACCATGGCCGGGGGTGTAAGTCACGAAATCATTCAATATTCGAAGGAGTACAAGATTTACACCTGGATGATGGCGGGATTTATTGTGCTGGTGGTCGTGAGCAATATGATAATGATACCTCTTTACGGTTTACCGGGTGCTGCCATAGCCTCGGCAATTTCGTATGCCATATTCGGATATGTACGTTTCGAATTTATCAGGCGCCGCTTTCACATGCAGCCTTACAATATCCATCACTTGGTCTGTTTGCTGATAAGCGCTGTTGTTCTCGGTATTTCGATGCTGATACCGCGTTTCGATAATTTTATAATCGATCTGATAATTCGGTCGGGGCTTATAAGTGTTTTGTTTATCGGGGCCTTGTATTTACTGAAAACCAGCAGCGATATCAACAACCTGATTCATCAGACGCTTTCGATTGCAGGCCGGATGTTGCGTGGGAAATGGCGGAAAAACTCATAAAACCGGGTACCGCAGGTCAGAATTTTTTTCTGTATATTTAATGCTTCAAACTTCGTACGCTAATGAAAGTGTATATACAGATGGTTTTTGTGGCACTGTGTGCCCTGATGCTGATTGTCAGCTCATGCCGCAATGCCTCCCGATACAAGAATCTCACAGAAGCCTTTGGCAATACCACACTATCTGACAGTGTTCCCAATATTGACAGTTTAGTGGCAAGTCTGCCCGAATATTCTCAAGTTACCGCACCCCTGATGTCCAATGCTAAATTCAACAGTGATGCACTATTCGGCATATACCCCGCCGATGAAACCCTTGCCGTTAAATCATCGGCAATGTTGCTGGGCATTTATATGGCCGATCTGGGATATGCACGACACTACGAGCAGGTGCAGGTATGCATGGATTATCTCGCAGCCATGAAGCTTTGCGCGGCCGATTTGGCTATACCTGCCGAAAACTTCGATTATGCGGTTGTGGCCTGCGAAACTGCCTTAAGCGACCGCAAAAGTCTGTTGATTATCGTCGATTCGGCCATCAATTCAACCAGCCAATACCTCCGAACCGGCGAAATGTATGGCGTTGCTGCTATTGTGGCTTCCGGATTATGGCTCGAAACCCTGAAAATTGCCACACAGATAAATGCTGACCGAGAAACCATGAAAAGCATACTGGCAGGGCATCAGAAACAACTCGAAACGCTGAATTTACTTCTTGAATCCTTTCGCGGCGATGAATACATAACCAAACTTGCCAACACACTGAAAGATTTCAGCAAGATCTCGTCCGACAAACTCCCCGGCGAAAAAGCCTTTGAAGAAGCTTACAATCAACTGGGAATTAAACAGGTATCAGCACATTAACCCGATGATAAAAACAAAACATAATTCAGAAAAAACCGGTGTTTTCGTAACTGACCGACAGTATACCGCCGGTTACCGAAGCCATTAATGTGAGTTGAGGGACCACAGAATATATTTGTCGTGAAATTCAAAACGAATAAAAACATGAAACACGAAACTAAAATCAGGGCACATTGCGAACGAAGGCATGTTTCTCCCGCTTGTGCCGCACGTAAAAAAATAACATTCGGAATTTTTCTGGTTGCTGCCGGTGTATTGTTAATACTGGGTCGCAGTGGCTTCATCAAGCCCGAAATAATGGATTACATTTTCAGTTGGCAAAGCTTGCTGGTATCGCTGGGTCTGTTATTCCTTATTTCAAACCCGCGCTCTTATGTTTTCAGCACCCTGCTCATTCTTACCGGCTCGTTCTTCCTGTATGCTCAAATTGCACAGCTTCCGGTTGAAACACGCAACATTTTCTGGCCACTGGTACTGGTTCTTATCGGATTGCTGATGATATTCAAACGTTTTAACAAACCCCATCCACAAAAGCGTTTCGAAAACTATGATACCAATTCGGAAGACTTCATCGAAAGGAATCTGGTTTTTGGTGAAAGCAAAACCGTGGTAACTTCGAAAAACTTTAAAGGCGGTAACATTAAAACTGTGTTCGGCGGTTGCGAGATTATACTTACCGATGCCGAACTGGCCGAAGGCACACAGGTTATCGAACTCAGTACTGTGTTCGGCGGAATCAGCATTATTGCTCCCCGTCACTGGGACATCAGCATCGAAGTGGATGGTGTAATGGGTGGATTCAAAGACGAGCGGCATTTTATCAATCAGGACAATCTTGATAAAACCCGCAAATTAATCATCCGTGGATCGGCTGTATTTGGCGGAGGTGAACTGAAAAATTCCTAAAAACATGAGTCATCCTTTTTCGCAGAAGAAGAAAATCATTATTATCTATGCCGTAAATTGGTTGCTGATTTCAGCAATCCATTTCGGCTTTTTATATTCGGTGAGCGGATTTTCGCTGGGATTTTCGCTGATTGATGCCCTGGTTTATACCAACGTTTTTGCACTTATCGGCCTGATTATTCATTACGGGGTCGCCTACTCGGGTCTCGACAAACGCTTTGGCACCATTGTGTTCAATCAGATTATCTCGGCGGTGGTAATTGTGGCCATCTGGCTCGTGATATCCTATATTCTGGCCGGTTTACTCATGACCGCTTTCGATATTCAGGCACCCGACACCACCGGTTGGTTGCAGAAACGCATTATCAACGGAATAATTTACTACGTTCTGCTTGCCCTGGTGTATTACCTTATCAGTAGTTACGAAAGCAATCAGAAAGCGAAACAAGACGTTCTTGCCATGGAATCGCGCCTCCGCGAAACCCAGCTTCAGGCACTCAAATCGCAGATAAACCCGCATTTTTTGTTCAACAGCCTCAACTCGATTTCCTTTCTTGTGAAACAAGATTCCGACAAAGCCCGCGAAATGCTTTCGGTGCTTTCGGACTATTTCCGCTACAGCCTCAAGCAACAATCCAACACAGCCACTATTGCCGACGAGTTGGTACACTGCCGCAAATATCTCGAAATCGAAAAAATACGATTTTCGGCCAAGCTCATTATCGAAGAAGAAATCGACGGGCAATGCCTGGGTTTTATGCTTCCGGCAATGCTATTGCAACCCATCTACGAAAATGCAGTAAAACATGGCGTATACGAAAGCGACGAGCCCGTTATTGTTAAAACACAGCTTGTAGAAAAACCCGACTGCATTCTTATCAGCATCAGCAATAACTACGACGCTGATGCGCTGGTGCGTAAGGGCGAGGGAATAGGATTGAAAAATGCCGCTGAACGCCTCCGCCTGATGTTTGGAACCGAAGGCCTGCTCGAAATTAAAAAAGAACCTTCAGTATTCACCGTTGTGATAACCCTACCGAAAAAGAACTAACATGATACGATGCATTATTATTGACGACGAAACACCCGCACGCAGTTTGGTGCGCGAATATCTTACCCGCCACAGCGACATCGAAATAGTGGCCGAATGTGCCAATGGTTTCGATGGGCTGAAGGCCATTCAGGATCTCAAACCCGATTTGATTTTTCTCGATATTCAGATGCCCAAGCTCACCGGTTTCGAAATGCTCGAACTGCTGGTCAACAAACCCGCCATTGTGTTTACCACCGCCTACGAGCAGTTTGCCATACAGGCTTTTGAATGCAACGCCAGCGACTATCTGCTTAAACCCTTTACACCCACCCGTTTCGACGATGCCCTGGCCCGGGTGCGCCGCCAGATTGAAAACCACAGCGGGCAGTCGCAGGTAGATACCCTGATACAATCGGTAAAAAACGAGACCAAACTCATCGACCGTGTGGTGGTAAAATCTGGGTCCAAAATAAAAATACTGCCGGTCGAAAGCATTCTCTGCATCGAGGCCGCCGACGACTATGTGCTGATACACACTCACAGCGAACAGTTCATAAAAAACGACACCATGAGCTATTACGAAGAGCGGCTTCCTGCCCAAGAATTTCTCAGGGTACACCGTTCGTTTCTCGTTGCGTTGTCGGCCATCGAAAGCATAGAACCCTACACCAAAGAAACCCACTCGCTAAAACTCAGCAACGGTCTGAGTGTAAAAACCAGCCGCAACGGTTCGCAACGGCTCAAACAAATTTTGGGGAGGTAATCTTCTTTAAGAACACGATTTATCGCATTTGGCATCTCTCAATATTAGACAGGTGATTGTCATTTATTTATGTATTTCTAATACAAATCAATCATAACCTAAAAAAATCCTCAACAATGTTTTGCATTTCGTATCCATTTCTATAGATTTGAACAAAAATTAAGCGCAATGCCGGTTTCATTCAAGCCGAAATACTAGGGTTTTATGTATGAAAAAGCTATTAAAGAGTTGAAGAATGAGATGTATTAAACTATTGCCCAATAAAGGTTTCATGAATGAATTTGAATGTAGCTTTAGCCCAATAATCTAACCCCTATGCCATTCGTTAAAGTATATATCCATTTTGTGTGGAGTACAAAAAATCGGTATCCATTTTTGTATTCTAAAGAATTGAGGGCCAGAGTATGGAAACATATCAGAGAAAACGCCAAGGAGAAAGGAATTTTTATTGATTTTATAAATGGATATTCTGATCACTGTCATTGTTTGGTTTCATTTGGGGTTGATCAAAGCATTCAAAAGGTAATGCAATTGATAAAAGGAGAATCTTCATATTGGATAAATAAAAATGAATTGATAAATGAAAGATTTGAGTGGCAGGATGAATATTTTGCTGTATCAGTTTCTGAATCTATAATTGATAAAGTTAGGGAATACATAAAAAATCAGGAAAAACATCACAGCAAAAAAACATTTCAGGATGAATATGATGAATTTATTATAAAATATGGATTTGAGAATTATAAAGGATAGAATTTTGTTGTCCTCATGCTAAAGCATGAAGTAATTCAAATAACATCTTAATGAAATGGGATTCCATTAAAATATATGAAAATTTAATAAATTGGAATACGGCTTTAGCCCATTCTTAATTTAATAAATTTGAAAACAAATTGGCTTTAGCCAAATAACATTAAAAAATCAACAGGCTAAAGCCTATTGCAATAATTCATAAAAACCCAAATTTACTACCTTTGCAAAAACTTGTTGATATGAATTTTGTAAAGGAACTCGAATGGAGGGGTATGATTCACAACATCATGCCGGGAACCGAAGAACTGTTTACCCGTGAAACGGTAACTGCTTACGTGGGCATCGACCCCACTGCCGACTCGCTCCACATTGGTCACCTCGTGAGCATCATGATGCTCAAACACCTTCAGGTATGCGGACACCGGCCCATTGTGGTGCTGGGTGGCGCCACCGGTATGGTGGGCGACCCTTCGGGAAAATCGAACGAACGCAACCTCCTCGACGAAGAAACCCTGATGCACAACGAAGCCTGCATTCACAAACAGGTAAGCCGTTTTCTCGATTTCTCCGATTCCGTCAATAACAGCGCCCTGCTCCTGAACAACTACCACTGGACAAAAGACTACAGTTTTCTGGGCTTTGTGCGCGACATTGGCAAACACATTACCGTGAACTACATGATGGCCAAAGACTCGGTGAAAAAGCGCCTCAGCGGCGATACAGGCGCAGGCATGTCGTTTACCGAGTTCTCGTATCAGTTGCTGCAGGGCTTCGACTTCCTGCACCTCTTCCGCGAATATGGCTGCAAACTGCAGATGGGTGGCAGCGATCAATGGGGAAACATCACTACAGGTACTGAGCTCATACGCCGCATTTGTCAGAGCGAAGCATTTGCCCTGACCTGCCCGCTTATTACCAAGGCCGACGGTGGAAAATTCGGAAAAACAGAAGACGGCAATGTGTGGTTAGACCCCGAGCGTACATCGCCATACAAATTCTATCAGTTCTGGCTGAACATATCTGACGAGGATGCCGAAAAATACATCCGTATATTTACACTCCTGCAGCAACAGGAAATCGAAGAACTCACAGCCGCCCACCGGAACGAACCACACCTGCGCCTGCTGCAAAAAAAACTGGCGGAACAAATCACCTGTATGGTTCATTCCACCGAAGAATACAACACAGCAGTGGCTGCATCAGAAATA
>JAGOEF010000039.1 GCA_017997855.1 Bacteroidales bacterium | reverse complement strand
GTGCATCATGGTTTTTGTGATTTCTCCCATGTATTCCTGTACGGCTTTTACGCTTCCCGGTAATGTGTAAACAATGCTGTTGCCCATTACGCCTGCAACGCTTCGGCTGATTAGTGCATTGGGTTTTTCTGCCCCGAATTTCAGCCGTATCATGTCCATAATCCCGGGTATTTCTTTATCGAGATGTTGTTTTACCACCTCTACAGTAATATCTTTCGGCCCAATTCCGGTGCCTCCTGTTGTAAACACAAAATCAAAGTTTTGCTCCCTGGCCATTTTCATTGCTTTGTCGAGCATTTCATCATCGTCCGGTATCACCGAATAGTCAATGGTTATATCATAATGTAAATTTTCGAAAAACTGCCTCAGGATGCCTTCAATAGCCGGTCCGCTACGGTCGTCGTATTCGCCGCTGCTTGCACGGTCGCTGAGGGTTATTAGCCGTATTTTAAACAGTTTTGGATAATAACGCAAGATATCACCGGGTTTCAGCATTCCGGGCCTGATAACACGGGCAAAAATACCTTCTTTGGGCATCACACAATTTCCTACTTCCCTGAAAATAGCACAGCTATGGCCATGGCATTCCTTTCCTATTTGAGTTACCTGCAGGCTTACTTCGTCCGAAATCAGCATGTCTAGAGGCTTACAGTGGTACAATTCCATGCCCTGTGTTGTAATATTTTCGGCAAATTCGCCAAACGAGATACTCCGTCCTGCCATTTTGGAGAATTTCTGAACGCTTTCGTAGCCCAGCAAGCTGATCTGGCGATGCCATGAACCGGAATGGGCATCACCCGGAATACCCTTTGCGGTAAGTTCGATGGTTTCGACCGGGTGTTTTATTGTCCCTTTTTGCTCCGAAATATTTACCGATAATACCTTAATATCAATTGGTTCCATTGTATAATATGAAGTGATTGTTTATAAGTTTTCTTTTAATTTTTCATCGAGTTTTATCATCTCGATGCACATATTTTTATCGACAGCCTTGCACATATCGTACACCGTTAGCAGCGCAACCGAAACAGCGGTAAGAGCTTCCATTTCAACTCCCGTGCGGCCCAGGCAGATTACTTCGGAACGCACTTCGATTCCGGTTTCAAAAATTTCACATTTCACCGATGCCTTGGTTATTTGCAAATTATGGCACAAGGGAATCAGCGTGGCAGTTTGTTTGGCTGCCTGAACACCAGCAATTTCGGCAACAGCAAGTACATCACCCTTTTTGTTCAGGTTTTCGCGCACCTGTTGCAGGGCTTGCGGCGATAAAACAATTCTACCACTGGCACGTGCCGTGCGTTTTTGCACTGTTTTGTCCGAAACATCTACCATGTTGGCTTTGCCCTGTTCATTCACATGACTGAGTTTGTTTTCCATATTAACCTCCTATGTTATAGAATTGATTTCTATGATTTACTGTGCCCTTGTCGGGTTTGTTTTGCATGGCCAGTTTGATGGCCTGATCAACGCCCAGTTCACGGATACTGAATGCCACATCGCTAAACAGGCAGGGCTTAATCATTCCGTCTGAGGTGAGTCGTAATCGGTTGCAAATGCTGCAATTACCCCCATCACCACCTTCCACATGCGAGAATATACCCTGTTTCAGATTCATCTGATGAATATAACGGATTTCGTATCCCATATTATCGGCAAATGCTTTTACCCCCAAGGCATCAGGCTCATCTGACCTGCCTGAAACGACACAATTGAGTTTAATGGGTTTAAGTCCTGCCTGTTCGGCTGCAACCAGTCCTTTAATTACTTTAGTTAGCTCCCCTACCCTTGTAATTTCACGGTATTTGTCGGGGTCGCAGGTATCGAGGCTGACGTTAATACGCATCAAACCCGCTTCGGCAAGAGGTTTTGCAAATTCTGCCAGCAATTGTCCGTTGGTAGTCATCGATAAATCGCGGATTCCCCTGATGGCAGAAAGCATTCCGACTAAATCAACAATCCCTTTCCGCACCAGCGGCTCCCCTCCTGTTATTCTGATTTTATCGATACCCAGGCTTACACCTGCTGTTACCACCTCAACAATTTCTTCGAAGCTAATTATATCCGTATGGTTCAACATTGTAACACCTTCTTCCGGCATGCAGTAGCTGCAGCGCAGATTACACCGGTCGGTAACCGAAATGCGCAGATAGTTTATTTTACGGTTAAAACAGTCGTACATCTACCCTCTCTCCTTTCATCATATTTCCACGCCCCATCTCAACACAGGCTACTCCCGATGCTTCACTTACCGCAAAAATGTGTGCTGAACCATGGTAAGCTACAGGTATTACTTCGGCTTCCGGGGTAAGTATAACGGGTATGAACGCACTTCGGTCGCTGGTTTTTACATGTACATCAGTGGCCCAGACCAGCTGAAATACTCTTTCAGTTTCAACCGAACCCATGCATGCCAACAGGAATGGTTTTACAAATACTTCGAAAATCACGAACGTCGATACAGGATTTCCGGGCATTCCAAACACATATTTTTCACCAATACGTGCAAAAACAGTGGGTTTCCCGGGTTTTATTGCAATCTTTTCGATGAGTATTTCGGCTCCCAGTTCCGCAAGTGCCTGTTTTACGAAGTCGTAATCTCCCATCGAAACGCCGCCGGTAATGAGCGTGACATCGTTTTCGGTAACTGATGTATTAATCCGTTTTTTTGTTTCATTAAAATCGTCTCCGACAATACCGTAATAAGACGCACTGACTCCTGTTGCCGAAAGCTGTGCCATCAGTTGTGGACCATTGCTGTTACGAATGCATGTGCCTTCGGGCAGTTTATCCGGTTCCACAATTTCGTCGCCGGTGGTTATCACCCCAGCTCGCAAATGCTCAAATACTTTTACACTGGCTTTTCCCATGGCAGCAAGGAGGCCAATGTGTTTGGGTAAAATGTGAGTCGATTTTTTGAGTACGATATCTCCTTTGCGAACATCTTCAGCAAATCGGGCAATATTGTCTGATGTTCTTTCTCCGGTAAAAAATACAATCCGGTCATCGTTTACCCGGCTGTCTTCGACCATGAAAATACAGTCGGCACCCATTGGAAGCCTTGCACCTGTCATTATTTTCAGGCAATGGCCGGGTTCTATCCGGTGTTGCTTGTCCTCGCCTGCTTTTACCACGCCGTCGATTATCAATCCATCGGCAAGATCGCAGCGGCGGCAGGCATAGCCATCTACAGCGGCTTTATCGAAAGCGGGCATGTTTACATCCGAAACAACATCTTCGGCCAGAATGCGATGAACCGATTCGTACAAAGGTATTTGGGTAAGCTTTGTCTGGAATACCTGACTTTTAATTATCTGTTTTGCTGCGCGGTAGTCAATCATACTGGAATACAATTAATGGCATTAGCCTTGAAGTGTAAATAAATATTATCATCAACATTCAGGTTCATCGATTTTACCGAATGAGCCGTAAGTTTAACGTAAAATGGCAATCCGGCATCAGCCGTTACTTCGGTGTAATCATGGTGTGATTCGATGAATTGAATTTTTGCATTGAGAACATTGCATGCCGACGAGGCAAATGCTTCACGGCTTATGATGATGTCTTCCGACCTGATTACAATAAAGCAGTTACCCAAAGAACAACCATCGGCTACTACTACCTTGAGGGTTGCGTTCGAAAATACTTTCTTCCCGTTTAGCTCTGCAACCTGTCCCTCATAAAAATTTCTGAATCCGGCAAATCGGGCTGCAAATGCCGAACGTGGATTACGGAACACTTCTCCGGGACTCCCGGTCTGTATTATTCTGCCCTGCTCTATTATTCCGACGCGGGTTGCCAGCAAGGCCGCTTCTTCGTAATCGTGTGTTACGTGAATTATTGTCTGACCCTGTTTGTTGAGGTTTCGAAGCAATTGTCTCATTCCCGAACGTAATTGCACATCAAGCGATGCCAGAGGCTCATCAAGCAGCAGAACATCAGGTTTCAGGGTAAGAACACGCGCTAAAGCAACCCGTTGCATTTCACCGGCAGATAATTTTGCTGGGTATCGTTGCAACAGATGGCTTATTCCCGTGAGTTCAGCAAGTTGAGCCACCCTAAGAGCTATTTCTTTCTTTTTATACCGGCGTATTTCGAGCGGATAGGCAATGTTGCGGGCAACACTCATGTGGGGAAATACCGCAGAATCGTGAAATACCATACCTGCATTGCGTTTTTGAACGGGTTTGCGGGTAACATCCTCCGAATTTATTGTAATTATTCCCATGTCAGGTTGAATGAATCCGGCAATGCAGCCAAGCAGCAGGGTTTTCCCTGACCCCGAATTTCCCAGTAGTACAAAATATTCACCTGCTTCAATTTGCAGATCAATATCAGCGAGGGTAAACGAACCAAATTTCTTCGATATGTTATGCAGTGCAATCATTCGGTGCTTTTATTGGAAAGATATCGCAGCAGGGCAAAAAATACCAGACACACAAGAATGAAAACCACAGCCACCGGCCGGGCGTATGCCAGCCCGAAAGCTCCGAAGCGTTCGTAAATCATTACAGGTGTTATCATCGGATGGTATGCAACAATTACTACTGCCCCAAATTCGCTCATTCCGCGGGCAAACATCATAATAAACCCCGACATGATGCTGCGCCATGCCAAAGGTAAACTGATTGTAAAAAACACCCGTGCAGGTGATGCCCCAAGGTTCAGTGCAGCTTTCTCGTATTTTTCGGGTACGGCTGCAAATCCATCACGGGCTGCGTTTATCAGAAATGGTAAACTTACAAAGGCCATGGCGACAACAATACCCGCCGGGTTGCTGACAAAACTGATTCCGATACTTTCGCCGAGGCGCCCCAGCATGGTGTCGCGCGAAATAAAGCCCAGCACAGCGATTCCCGCTGCCGAATGCGGTATAACTATGGGAATGTCAATGATTGCGTTTACCAGCCCTTTAAACCGAAATTTTTTGCGTGCCAGCAACCAGGCAAATGGTACGGCGGCTGCGGCAAAAATCAGTGTGGCTGCCATCGATGTCCAGAGTGTCAGTCCAATACTGCGGGTGACTTCTTTATCGGATATTGTGTGAAAAAATTCGTGTTTGCCGGTTGCAAAGAACATACCCAGCAAGGGAGCAGCAATAAAAAGCAATACCAATGCGCCCAGAAGCCACAAAAACAAATGAAATATTGAAACCCTGTTGTACACGCCCATTATTTTCGTGGTGCAAATATAATCAATTCGTTCGAGTTGGAAAAGTTGATTTGTTTTTCAGTTTAATAGTGTTAAAACCAGTTACACTCTGATTATTTCAACCCGGAAAATTCAGGATAACGCTGTTCTAATTTTTGTTAACGAAAATTCTTGGCAAATTTTTTTAGCGGATCGGGAATGTGCTTGTATGTGACACTGAAAGCAGGCACCAGACTATTTTGTCCATGTTTAAGAAATATTTTTTGTCCTTTGTCAGGGTCGAGTAAATATGCAGCAAACTCAACAGCCAGTTCTTTTTCGGTAGCAGTAAGCGGTATTGTTATTCCATAAACCATCGATTCGCCTTTCTCAACGATTTTTTCATCCGGTGTTTTTCCGGCAACCTCAACCTCAACCGTTTGATATAGGCTGTCGAGTTCCGGATTTCGCAGGTTCACTTCATCGGGCAGTTCAACATAGTGTAAGCCATGCTGGATGGCAACCGACTTATATAAAAAAATGTAATCAACCACGTTCTTTTCGAGCAGTGCAATTAAATCGGTTTCCTTGGGCCTGATATGCTCGGTATGTCTGCTAAGGAGTGTGTTCGCCATAGAGGGAACCCTGTAATATTTTTCAGACAGCTTAATGCACAGAACAGCCCGTGAGCCGCAAGGATCACTGTCGGGGTCCGAACGGGAATACAATACATCGTCGCGTAATAAGATATTGAAACAGTTATCAGAATTTATTTCATCAGCATAACGTGATTTTCCGGTATACACCAGAGCCATTTCGTTGCCTGCAAAGTGAATATTCCAGCGGGCATGCTCCGGAATCAGTATCTGATCGATAACCCGGTAGTCAGCCGATATGAATACATCGCAGGGTGAATTCAAATCGGCAACACGCCTTGCTCCTGCTTTACTTCCCCATGCTTCGGTTTCGATGATTACATCAGGATGAATGGCCATAAATGAGTCTGCAATTTCCTTTACCGGAATACTCACACTACCCGCATGGATAATTCTTAATTTTCGGTTTGTCCTGCCTGTTGTGCACGACACCAAAAGCAGGATGAATACAAAAACCGCAATTAAATGCCACCAATTATTAGTTATCCTCATAAGCCATGCGTTATGATTAAAATTGCAATTCGAATATCTTAAAAAAGCCGTGCGTACACGGCTTTTCGTAATTATTTATACAGACAGCGGTACGAAGTGTCTCCGTCCATCTTTACCTGAAATTTCACGTCTTTCGGAACCACAAAGGTTTCGAATTCGCCATAGGTTTTCCACTCAGTTTCACCGGGTAGCATAACGCTCATTTTACCACTGGTTACTGTCATAAATTCAACGGTAGAAGTACCGAAAACATATTCTCCTTTTGCCATAACACCCACGGTGCAGGGGCCTTCGGCAGTTTCGAAAGCTATCGATTTTACTTTACCGTCGAAATATTCATTGGTTTTAAACATAATTAATTCGTTTTAAATTATTCCTGATGGTCTTTAATCACTTCAATCAATTCGGGTAAATCCATTCCAAGATTTTTAAGATGTTCTATTTTGGGAACACCATTTTTTGTCCATCCCCTGCGCAAATACACTGCATCGAGCAGTTTTTCGTAGCGATCTTCGCGGTACTTGCGGGTAATAGCCATTTTCTCTTCGGTTGATTTTCCCGTCGGATCAATGCCGATAAGCTCTTTCATCTGCTTATCATAGCGTTCGGCTCTCGATTCGTATTCTTCTTTGGTAACAGGTCCGGCAGCGCGGTATGGCTGTGCGTCGTGTTTGCGGGTTCCATAACCCCGGCGCAGGTTAAAAATACGCTGGAAGTTATATACCCGTTCCGATTGACGGATGAGTTCGTGTTTGTCGATATTTAATCCGGTAACGGCATTGAAAATGGTAACATAGTTATCGAGGTGTTCGGGCACTTTTGCCGGTTCATCAGCTGTTTTGTTACTTTCGGGTTCCACGTCGTTCCATGGAAGTTTACAGAATCCTACAAGGCCGAACCATGTACGGAACATGGGAAAATAGTGCAATGCTTCGGCTTTATTCTCGAATGTTGGAATCTGGTTGTTTACCATATCCATAAAAATGAGCCAGGCTTCGTCGTGTTGTGGTCCTTTGTTGGTCATGGCATAACCGCCTTGCTGAGCCAGCGATTCCTTCGAAACATACTGCGAATACTCAAGGCCTTTGTTTTCCATGCCGATATCCTGAAGGAACTGAGCGTCGCCCCAGCCATTAGCTATAAACATTTCTTTCATTTTGCGGACACCCATTCCGGCAACCAAACCAAAACCTTCGCCACGAGCCAGTTGGTGCAGTAATTCCATGGCAGCATCAGCATTTCCGAAGTCTAGCTCCAGTCCTCCGGTTCTTTCTTTATTAAGAATGCCGTTTTCGTAGCATTCCATTACAAAACCAAGAATAGTTCCCCAGGTGATGGTGCAAATTCCATAGGTATCGCAGTAGAAATTGGCTTCGATGGTGAAATCGGGGCTGAATATACCGGCGCAGGAACCGAGCGAAGCGGCTGTTTCGTATTCGGGTCCGTCAACGGTTACTTTTTGACCTTTATAAGGGCCTGTTTGCAATTCGTAATTGTCGACACTTTTGGCGCACGACATGTTACAGCCAATCCAGCAACCGTCTGGCATACCTTGAGTGAACAGACTTTTGTATATTTCGCTGTGAACATTCCCTGCATCGGGATGAGAGCCAAACTTGAAGTTATGCGTCGGAAATAGGTCGTAATCATTCATGATGTTTGTGAGGTGCGCCGTACCAATTTTGCGCATCTGGCATTGTTCATCATCAAAGTCTTTCATTTCTTTATTGAAGCGTTTGCCACGTTCGGTGATGGCTGCCAGGTCAACAACATTATTGAGGTTCCCTTTAACACCTTTAACTTTTGCAACTATGGCTTTAATTTTCTTATCACGAAAAACAGTTCCAATACCTCCCCTGCCTGCCTGTTTTAGTCTGGCGACTTTGCGACGCGGATCCCAGAAGGTGAAATTCAGCATGCCAATTAAAGAATGGTCGGCTGCTGTACCTGCCGATACTACGGCGACATTCATTTTGTCTTTTTCGTCTTTGGCAAACATTTCGGTGAGCTCTTCGCCCAGTATGTGGCTGTCGATGGCTTCGAGCGGTGCTTCAAAAATCTGCACGGTTTCACTTTCTTCATCAATAAATATAATTACTTCTTTATCGGACTTTCCCTGAATTTCGATGGCATCGAAACCGCAAAATTTCAGAAACGGACCGAAATAACCACCTACATTGCTGTCCATCACCGAATCGGTCTGTGGCGAAATGCTGACTACCAACGACTTGCCTGCACCCGAATACTGTGTGATACCGCAAACCGGACCACCCGAAATCACTATTTCGTTTTCGGGGTCGTTCCATTTAGTATCTGGTTTTGTGGCTTCCCATAATAACTTAAGACCAAAACCCTTACCCCCGATGAATTTGTCTTTCATCAACTGTGTAACTGGTTTTTCGGAAATCGTATTATTTCCAACATTTACATACAAGGTACGGTTGTTGTAACCTTTGTCAATCGGTGCCCATGTGTACTTGTATTCAACCAAAGTTTTGTGGGCTTTTTTTAAGTTTTCGATGTTCATATTTTGAAGTTAAGTTTAATTTACATCAGCAGACAAACTTAAATAATAATTACAAATTTTCATAATTGGAAAACATGATTTTAATCAAATTGCAGCATGTTGCAAGTCGTTTTAAGAATGTCTTTATTTTCAGGGATCATATTAAATAAATCATGAAATTCTTATTTTTGCTGTATAAATTAGGAAGATTGATGCAAAGAACTTTTGAACAGATTGCAGCATTATTAAATACCTGTAAGGTAGGTATTGCCGGCGCCGGAGGTTTGGGGTCAAATTGTGCTGTTGCCCTTTCCCGGATTGGTATTGGCGAACTGGTTATTGCTGATTTTGACGTGGTCAATGCTGGGAACCTGAACAGACAATATTTTTTCAGGGACCAGATTGGTAAGAAAAAAGTGTTTGCCCTCCGCGATAATATCCAAAGGATAAACCCTGATTGTCAGGTGTTTGCACACGACTTGAAAATTTGTGAAGAACATGTTTTTCCATTATTTTCAGGTTGTGATGTGATCGTTGAGGCTTTCGATGCCGCCGACCAGAAAAAGATGCTTGTGGAAGCCTGTATTACACGGTTGCCCAATATTCCCCTGGTTTGTGGTTCAGGCTTGGCAGGCTATGGAAGCAATAACAGTATTACCACACAGCAATGGGGAAATATTTACATCTGTGGCGATCAGAACAACGAAGTGAGCGAAACACTGCCTCCCATGGCTCCTCGTGTTGGAATTGTGGCCAATATGCAGGCAAATCAGGTGGTTGAAATTCTATTACAAAACAAATAAATCATGATAATTACACTGAATAATACCCAAACAGAATTCGATTGTGAAAAATTGAGTATCGCTGATATTATTGAACTGAAAAGCTTTACGTTTAAAATGCTGGTGGTTAAGCTCAACGCTAAGCTGATTCTGAAAGAAGATTTTTCGAATACTTTCGTTACCGACGGCGATAATGTGATGATTCTCCATTTGATTTCAGGAGGTTGATAAGGATGAAGTAGAACTTTTAACAATCATTGTAATAAATTGAAATTTAAATGATTGTTATCAATAAATTATTTAAATTTATTCTTCTTTCATCCTGCTCCGATAGTGCTTCGAATCGCCTGATTCATGATATCCTATAACTGATCCGGACAGGCTAACCCGGGTTTCGAGGCAGTTGACGCAGTCTTCGGCATCTTCGTCAGTACAAGGCTTGTTTTCGTAAAGCAAATAGTCGTTACGATATTTACGGGGCGTAATATTGGGCATTATAATGTTGGCCCCTGCCAGAATTCCCTTTTCTCTGCCTATTTTATCGATAGCCTGCAGTGCAGTTGTCGATGCAATATTAATGTCAGGCATAAGCAGACGTAGCAGTGCAATCATCTTCAGACTGAGGTCGAAGCGTTTTTCAAGCGGCATCAGGTCGGGATCAGCACCGGATAACGGAGTATCGCTGTGCTCGATGAACGGCCCCATACCACACATGTCGATGTCGGTTTGTTTCATAAACAACAGGTCGTCAGCCATGTTTCCAACTGTCTGAAAAGGCAGGCCAATCATAACACCAGTGCCCACATGATAACCGATTTCCCGAACACGTCCTATACAGGCAAGTCTTTCGTCGTAGCTGTGCCGGGCGTCGTTGGGGTGCAAGCGCGAATACAGATTGCGGCTGGAAGTTTCAATTCTGATAAGGTACCGCGAGGCTCCGGCATCGAACCAGCGTTTCAGTGTTTCAAGTGGTTGTTCACCAAGCGATAAGGTAATGGCAAGACGGTCATCGCAGCGTTGTAAGA
>JAGOEF010000038.1 GCA_017997855.1 Bacteroidales bacterium | reverse complement strand
GCGTGCATTGTCGATAAATTTTTCATCGGTGAGTTGTGCCACAATTTCGTTGCGCTGTGTATGCGTTAATTCGTACTTTTTAAGGTACAGCAGCACGTCGTAGCTGCATTTTTCGCTTTTTCCGCACAACCAGCGTGCATTCTCATACGCCTGTCTTACATTTTCGTCTGACATATTATTCGGTTTCGATAGTTACATAATAGCCCTGATGGTTACGCACATTGAGTGCATTTCCATCTTCAAAAATCAGGTATTGCCCTTTAATTCCCACAAGCCTCGAAATGAAATCCTTGGTATTGTCAAGTTTCAGGGTGCTTCGATACGGGGCCTCCCTGAACACCGGATACACCAGTGTGGTTATACTGTTATCGGTGGTTACAAACTGACGGAGTTCAATGGGCAATAATTCGGTCAGCTCCTTTTTGCGTGCCGGTAAGTCAATTTCGTGAGTCGTTGCATTAAGCATTGCTGCGAGGTTGGTTTTATCGGAAACGTATTTTTTCAGTTCCACTTCGATTAGCCCGGCCAACTGGCGGTATGGTGTTCTGGCAAGTTTTACAGCCGCAATGGCCCCCTGATCAATCCAGCGCGTGGGTATCTGGGTGTGCCGTGTTACCCCTACTTTCAGATTTCCGGTTACTGCAAGATACACAATATGGTCGATGAGGGCATTTTTCTTCGACCATTCCATGTCGCGCGAAATACCTTCATGCGACAAATCAAGTTCCGGGTGCAATACCCCCCTGTCGGTTTCGGGTAAGCTCGTATAGCAGGTGTAGCAATAGCCATTGTGAAACGATGTTTTGGTTTTACTTCCACAATGCACACAGTGTATCGTACCTTGAAAAAAAATACGCAGGGTTTTGCCAATGATGTCATTCAACGTAATGCGATCAGGTTCCGACACCAGATAATAGCTTACAGGCGTGGTCGCACGGGCTTCCATCTTCAGCAAATTTCCATCGAACAGTATTTTTCTATTGCTCATTCCACCTTGTATTGTATGCTGCTAAGATACGCTTAACTCTCAACAATGCCAGATTTTTTATCGGGGGATGCCAAAATTATTCTATTTTTGAAAAAATGTTTGCATTATGCCTTTGATAAATTCGATACTGAATCTGGTGAATTTTGGCCGGCTCGAAGAAATTGAATACTTCAGGCGTCATGCCGAAGAAATTCAGGAAAATCAATTTAAGCAGCTGATACAAAGTGCGTCCGATACAGTATTCGGGCAAAAATACCACTTTGATGAAATAAAAAGTCGCCACGAATTCAGCTCCCGAGTCCCCGTGCACGATTATGAAAAGCTAAAACCCTATATTTTCAGGATTATGCACGGTGAACAAAACATTTTGTGGAATACCGAAACCAAATGGTTTGCAAAATCGAGCGGGACTACCTCCGATAAAAGTAAATTCATTCCAATCACGCGCGAATCGCTAGAAAATTGTCATTTCAGAAGTGGTAAGGATATTTTTGCCATGTTCACAAGCAGTTACCCCGACACCAATATTTTTAGCGGGAAAACACTGACACTGGGAGGCAGTACCAGCATCAATTCGCTCAGCGAAAATTCATATTACGGTGATCTTTCGGCGGTTTTAATACAAAATCTGCCATTCTGGACCTATTTCAAAAGGGTTCCCAGTCCCGAAATTGCTCTGATGCAAGAATGGGAGTCGAAAATGCAAATGATGGTGGAAACGACCATAAATAAAAATGTAACCATTCTGGTAGGTGTACCTTCGTGGTTTTTAGTACTCCTGAAAAAAGTGATTGAAACTACCGGTGCCAGAACCATACTCGATGTATGGCCAAATCTGGAGTTATTCATCTATGGTGGCATTAATTTTCTTCCATATGCCGATGTATACAGGAGTCTCATACCATCGGAACAGATGAAATACCTCGAAACCTATAATGCCTCCGAGGGATTTTTCGGGATTCAGGATGACCTGAACCGCGACGACATGCTGCTGATGCTGGATTACGGTATATATTATGAATTCATGCCGATTGAGCACTCGGGAGAAATGTCGGAAAAAATAGTAATGCTTGAGGATGTGGTTCCTGGTCAGAACTATGCCATGATAATTTCGACCAACGGAGGCCTTTGGCGATATTTAATTGGCGACACGGTCTGTTTCACATCTAAAAATCCGTATAAAATAAAAATCACAGGGCGCACACGACATTTTATCAACGCTTTTGGAGAAGAACTGATTATCGACAATGCGCAGATGGCCATTAAAGAAGCCTGTGCACGCACGGGAGCACAGGTACTCGAGTTCACTGCTGCACCGGTATTTATGGATAAGGAACACAAAGGCTGTCACGAATGGTTATTCGAGTTTGGGAAAAAGCCCGATTCGATGGAAAAATTCATGTACGTGCTCGATATCGAACTACAGCATTGTAATTCGGACTACGAAGCCAAGCGGTATAAAAACATGACCCTCGAGTTCCCTTGTTATCACATTCTAAAAGATGGTTGTTTCATGCATTGGCTGCAATCGAAAGGCAAACTCGGCGGACAGAATAAAGTACCACGGCTGTCGAACTCCCGGACTTACGTTGAAGAACTTCTTGCAATAAATCAGCAGATATAAGCTGTGTTAGCTATAGTCGTTTAAGCTGCTGCAGGTACATCTGTATAGCGTTCTCGAGACCAAAGTATAAGGCATCGGCTATCAGTGCATGGCCAATTGAAACCTCGAGTAATCCAGGAATACTGTCACTAAAAAACTTCAGGTTTTCGAGACTCAGATCGTGGCCGGCATTCAAACCCAGACCCATGCTTCCGGCAAGTCCGGCAGCCTTTACAAAAGGCTCAACCGCCTCGTAACGGTTGAAGCTATAATTGGCAGCATATGGCTCGGTATAAAGTTCAACCCGGTCGGTTCCGGTTTCTGCAGCATACTTCAGGGTTTCGGGATTCGTGTCGACAAATATTGAAGTTCTGACACCTTCACCATGCATTCGTTTCACGATTTCCTTTAAAAA
The DNA here is from genome assembly GCA_017997855.1 of Bacteroidales bacterium. Next base: position 7,691 of record JAGOEF010000038.1, on the reverse strand, counting down.
CCGGAGATTCGACTTTGTATCCCATCCCGAATTCGAAGTAACCACATCGTGGGCGTCGGGAACAAAAGTAACCTGTGCGGGATGCACAGCCCCAACCAGTTGGAGAAATGACTCCGATGGGTATCCTTCGATATTAAATTCGGTCATTATCAGAGGCTTCAGATCGTAAACATCCTGATATCGGATATGGCGTTCGTCAGGGCGGGGGTGAACAGTAATTCCCTGAGCTCCAAATTGCTGGCATTTAACAGCCGCCAGACAAACATCGGGAACATTTCCACCCCGGGCATTGCGTAGGGTAGCAATTTTATTTATATTTACACTTAATTTGGCCATCGGTTTTTTATTATTTTGGCCACAAATTTAATAATTGTTTTTGTGCTTCGATAAAACAAAACCGTGATATGCTCGCACACGACCTTATTTCGGAAACTGTTCCAAGCCTAAGAACTTCCGATACCGGAACTCAGGCTCTTAACCTGATGGAAACTTATAAAGTTTCACATCTGCCGGTGGTGAACAATGAAGAATTTCTCGGTCTTATTTCGGACAGCGACATATATGACCACGAAAATACCGACGACCCCATTGGAAATCACAACCTGAGTCTGGTAACTCCCTTTGTATTTGCAGGACAACACATCTACGAGGTTATTGAGTTGCTCGACAGATTGCAGATTAGTGTGGTGCCTGTACTTAACCGTCAAAAGCACTACCTTGGCGTAATTACAGCACGCGATTTGGTTCAGGCCTTTGCCAAAATGGCCACAGTTCACAAATCGGGAACCATTCTGGTACTCGAAATGAATATTCACGATTACTCATTGAGCCAGATTGCACAGATTGTTGAATCGAACAACACAAAGATTCTCAGTATGTACGTTTCGGCCAACGACGATACTACCAAGATAAATATTACCCTAAAACTCGACTCAACCGATGCTGCTGCAGTAATTCAAACTTTCGAAAGGTATAATTATACCATTTCGGGTCGTTTCCTGAGTGAGGAAAACGAAAAAATCACCCTGTTCGACCGATACCAATCCTTGCTGAATTACCTGAATATGTAAGGGTGAAAACAAAAATCTGCATTATCGTTGTTTTGATTGCCTGCACCGGGTTGGTTGCACCCATTAAGGCTCAGCGAATGGTTATCGACAGTATCAGGTTGCAGGGCAACAATAAAACACAAGGTGAAATAATTTTCGCAGAATTAAGTTTTGCTCCCGGCGACAGCCTTACTTCGACAATGCTCGACCGGGAAGTAATTGTTTCGGAAAATAAACTCCGGTTACTCGGTTTATTTAATTTTGTAAACATCACTTATCAGGCAACCAATACGGAGCATGTATGCGTTATAGTTGACCTTGTTGAACGCTGGTATGTGTGGGTATATCCTATTTTGGAGATTGGGGATATCAACCTCGATACTTATATTTTGAATCAGGAATATACCCGCATTAACTATGGAATTTCGTTTGAGCGACACAATCTGTTTGGTAAAAACCAACTGATAAAAGCAAAACTACGCCTTGGTTTTAAGGAACAATACTCTGTTTATTATTCTAACCCGTTAAGTCAGGGTAACAAAAACCTGGGGTACTTTGCCGGAGTTGATTTTTTCAGGATGAAGGAAGCAGTAGTCGCTACCGAAAACTTCAAACCCGTTTATTACAAATCGCCCGGCCAAAACCAGTATATCTTCCACTACCTGAACGCATCGGCAGGTATGGGATTAAAGCTTGCCGGTTCAACGAATCTGAAGGTAAAATTGGCATACCACTATTATTTCTGCGACATCGATTATCCTGATTTCGGCAGTAACAATTTCAGATTTCCCGAAGCATCCTTGAAAATCGAATCGGATCACCGTGACAACAAATATTTCCCAAGTTCAGGATATTTTATGAGTTTCGAAATTTCGAAATATGGTTTTTTCAAGTATCCTGATATAAACAGCACCGATCTGTTGATTTTCGATTTGAAATTCGATGCACATGTTCGTCTTGCAAAAAACATTCTGGCAGGAACCCAGACCCACTGGGTTTACCAGAACAGTGGAACGGAACACACAAATTTCTGGTTATACCGGAGTATTGGTTACGAAAATTACCTGCGTGGAGCTGATAATATGATAATAAATTCAGCGCTGTATGCCTATGCAAAAAATTCAATTCGTTTTACGCTGTTCCATCGCGACCGCAGCGAAATGCACCTGACTGGTCTGCGACAATTCGATCTTTTCCATCTTTCACTTTATGCCGGTGCCTTTGCCGATATTGCCATCGCAAAACCTTACGGGCTCATCGTCGGAACCGGTGCTGGTTTCGATTTAGTCACTTACTACGACCGGGTTTTAAGTCTGTATTACGCCTACAACAATGTAACCAAAAACTTTAATATATTTGTCCAGTTCAAGTCTCCAATAATTAAACAATACTAAGTATGAAACTGGCTGTTTACGGCAGAAATTTTCCGAAAAAATTCAACGGTGTCGCCATTCAGTTTTTCGAGTTGCTTCGGACAGCCGGCATTCAGATTTACATTAATGAAAAATTTCACGATTTTATTTCGGTAAATCTTGCTTATAAGTTACCGGTCGAAGGGGTCTATCAACAGCATCTGGCAGCCGATATTAATTTCGATATGCTGATTAGTATTGGTGGTGACGGCACCTTTCTCGAAGCGGTAACATTGATTTACAACCGGGACATTCCTGTTTTGGGAATAAACACCGGCAAACTGGGATTTCTGGCAACGGTGAGTCACGATCAGGTAATAGGAGCTGTTAATCAGATTGTAGAAAAAAAGTACAGCCTATCGAAACGTTGGTTGCTGGGTATGGAAACCGGTTGTGAAATACTCTTACCATACAGTTTTGCGCTCAACGAGTTTACGATTCAAAAATTACACATGCTTAACATGATTAAAATCAAGGTGTTTTGTAACGATGAATTTGTAAATACTTACTGGGCCGATGGCATCATTATAGCAACACCGACAGGGTCAACTGCCTATTCGCTGAGCTGCAATGGTCCGATACTATCACCCGAAAGCGATTGTTTTCTGATTACTCCGATTGCAACGCACAATCTGAGTGTACGTCCACTGGTAATACCAGCCAATGCCACCATCAGACTCCAAGCCGACGGCCCCGTAAAAGAGTTGCTTGCCACACTCGATTACAGGTCACAGGCTGTAAAGTCAAATACAGAGTTTACGATAAAAAAATCAGAATTTCATATTAATGTTGTAAATTTGTCTCAAAATTATTATTTTAGCACCCTCCGCGAGAAGTTGATGTGGGGTGTTGATGTGCGGAATTAAATATTAAGGTATTTGTTGATATTACTGTATTTTGAAATAAACCGGTTATGAAAAAAATAACAATTTTTCTTATTTTCAGTGTTTTTTGTTCGTTTGCGTTACATGCGCAATTGGGTACCCATTGGAAAAAAATCCGCCATGAAGCCATTGTCGGGTTCGGCGCCACTAGTTTTTTAGGTGAATTGGGCGGGGCCAATCAGATTGGGACTCACTTTATCCGCGATTTCGAATTTAAATCGACCAAAGGGCTTTTCGAGGTAGGTTATCGCTATAAACTGGAAGAAGACTGGGCAATTAAAGGAGCCATATGGTATGGTTGGGTTTCTGGAGCAGATAGTCTCACTCAGGAGATTCACCGCAGAAACCGCGATCTAAGTTTCAGGTCTCCCATTGTTGAACTTACCGCAAACATTGAGTATTCAATAATCAACGAGAGATACGGGCACCGATACGATTTGAGGAGAATAAAAGGTAAAAAAAATACCCCGAACCTTTACGTATTTACCGGAGTGAGTGCTTTTTACTTTAATCCCAAAGCAAAATACACCGATGGGGAATGGTATGCATTACAACCATTGGGAACCGAAGGACAGGGCAGGGTACCCACACGCGAAAAATACAGCCGTATTGCCATGGCGATTCCGGCTGGTATTGGGATGAATTATATGCTCGACCGTAATTGGGGAATAGGCGCAGAACTTGGTTTCCGCTACACCTTCACCGATTATATGGACGATGTAAGTACAACCTATGTTGACAGTAATCTGTTTAATGATGACCCGATTGCCCAGTATTTTCATGATCCGACAAACGGAACCTGGGTAGGTGCCGGTACATTAAATCAGCGTGGAGACGATCACTACAACGATTTTTACATGTTCCTGTCGGTAAATGCCAGCTATAAAATCAGACCGCGTCAACCGGGCTTACCTAAATTTTAATACCATTGTAATTTTTGCAGACTTTATACGTTGTTGGTTTAAGAATTCTATTAAGATGAAAAACTTTCTGGTATGAAGTCTGTTAATTTTGTTATCATTATCACCTGTATTGTGATTGGCTTTGAGGCTGTTACACCGGCAAAAGCACAGCGTAGTGGTGCCGGAGAACTGGGTGCTATGGGCGGAGCATCTTACTATATGGGTGACATAAACCTTGCCCTGCCTTTTTATCAGCCCCAATTAACCCTGGGTGCTTTCTACAAACATCATTTGAATTCGAGATTGAGCCTCAGGGTCGGTTTCTACGTTGCTTCGCTTGCAGCCAGTGATCAGGATTTCGATTCGTATTACCAACAATTGCGCAATCAAAGTTTTTCGACTAACCAAATGGAAATTTCGCTGCAAACTGAATTCAATTTTTTGCCCTATCTGGTTGGCGAAATGAAGAAGCGTAACTACACCCCATATCTACAAACCGGACTAACTTATTATCTGACACCGCTTTCGCAGGATGTCGCAGGGCTGGCTATACCGGTTGGGTTTGGATTCAAGGTAAATATTTCGCGCAGGATGATTCTTTGCGCAGAATGGTGTTTCAGGCGCACATTTACCGATTTACTCGATAACACAACCGGTGAAGACCTGTACCAATATAATAACCGGGAACGGACTCCTTATAATTCGACGACGGGGATCCGACAAACCGGATTTGCCATGAACAAAGACTGGTACTCATATGCATCACTTGGATTGTCTTACGCATTCAGCTGGGGTGGATTTCCCTGCCCGGCATACGATGTTTATTAAACCAGGCCATGAGTAAACTTTCGGAAATTGATAAGACCAGACTTCCTGCCCATATAGCTATAATTATGGACGGGAACGGCCGCTGGGCAAAAGAACAAGGCAAAAACCGTCTTTTCGGGCATCAGCAAGGGGCAAGAGCAGTAAAAAGCGCGATTATCGGAGCACGTGAAGCAGGAATTAAATACCTCACACTATATGCTTTTTCGACCGAAAACTGGAATCGACCCGAAGACGAAGTCAAAGGACTGATGAACCTGCTGGTAACCTCGATCGAAAAAGAGCTTGCCGAATTGCACGAAAATGGGGTACGTCTGATAATCCTGGGTGATTTGAGCCGGCTTAGCAATAAAGTACGTAAAAAAGTTGAATTTGCAGTAACCAAAACTGCCTCCAACACCGAACTCAGCCTTCAGGTTGCCCTAAGTTATAGTGGTCGCTGGGAAATTGCAACTGCAGCACAACGAATTGCTGCCGATTGTATTGAAGGCAAAATTACACCTGCCGATATCACCGAAACATCGTTCCAGCAATATCTATCCACTGCAGGTATTCCCGATCCTGAACTCATGATAAGAACCAGTGGCGAAATGAGAATCAGTAATTTTTTATTGTATCAGTTAGCCTACTCCGAATTGTATTTCCCCTCGCTCCACTGGCCTGAATTTACTAAAGAAACCTTGTTCGAAGCTATAATTAATTATCAGAACCGCGAACGACGTTTCGGAAAAACAAGTGAACAAATAAAAACCTAATTTTGCCGCATGAAAAAGATTGGATTACTCTTGTTGGTTATGTGCTTTGCGTTTTCGATGCAGGCTCAGGATGAGATTACCGCTCAACCAAAAAAAATTGATTATACCGAACCGGCAGAATACGAAATTGGCGGAATTCAGATCAGCGGAATCCGGTACCTTGACCCCAACGTGTTGATTCATCTGACAGGCCTTCAGGTGGGCGATGTTATAATGATACCCGGTGACGAAATCACAAAAGCCATCAATAAACTTTGGGAGCAAGGCCTGTTTTCGGAAGTGAAAATAAGCCTGATTAAAGTGGTTAACAATAAAGCTTTCATTGATATATATCTGCAGGAACGCCCTCGTTTATCAAAGTACGCTTTTAGTGGTATCCGAAAATCGGAGGCCGACGATATCAAAGAGCAGATAAAACTGGTTCGTGGAAGTCAGGTTACCGAAAACACCTTGCTGACCACAAAAAACATTGTAATAAATTACTTCATCGACAAAGGATTTTATAACGTTGATGTTACTATCGATCAGGAACCTGACACGACAATGGTTAACCATATCATTCTCAAAATAAACATCAACAAGAACGAAAAAATTAAAATCAACGATATTCACTTCTCAGGAAATGTTGCTATAGGTCACGAAAAGAAATGGTATAATTTTTACCGTTCGCCCGAAAAAATTGCAGATTCCCAGTTGAGGAGAGCTATGAAAGAAACCAAAGAAAAGCGCTGGTATAACATATTCAAAGCCTCGAAAATGATGGAGGATAAATACGAAGAGGATAAAACAAAAATTATTGCAAAATACAATGAGCTGGGGTTTCGCGATGCCCGGATTATTTATGATTCTATTGTACGACACGACAATCAGACCATCGATGTGTTTATAGGCATCGAAGAAGGACCCAAATATTATTATCGCAACATCACATGGCTTGGAAATACCAAGTATTCTTCAGAGATTTTGTCTCAGGTACTGGGTATAAAAAAAGGAGATGTTTACAATCAGAAATTACTTGACGAAAAATTGTTGTACGATCCACAAAGCGTATTTTCGCTGTATCAGGACAACGGATATTTATTTTCGAGTATCACACCGGTGGAAACATATGCCGGAAACGATTCGCTCGACATTCAGATGCGCGTTTACGAAGGAAAACAGGCACGCATTAACCGTGTAAGTATTTCGGGGAATACCCGTACCAACGACCGCGTGGTTATGCGAGAAGTACGTACATCGCCCGGAAGTCTTTACAAACGCAGCGAAGTGCAACGCACCATACGTGAATTTGCCCAGTTGGGATATTTCGATCCCGAAAAACTGAATGTTGATTTCAATCCCGACCCGGCAAAAGGAACCGTCGATTTGGAATACCTTGTCGAAGAGAAACCCTCGGACCAGATTGAATTATCGGGTGGTTGGGGAGCCGGGATGATCGTTGGTACATTGGGATTATCGTTCAATAATTTCTCGTTACGCAATATTTTCAACCCATCCTCCTACCGACCGCTCCCAAGTGGTGACGGGCAACGTCTTAGCCTCAGGGCACAGGCCAGCGGACTGTGGTATCAGAATTACAGTTTCATGTTTGTGGAACCCTGGTTGGGAGGTAACAAACCCAATTCGCTTACTACATCGGTATATCATTCAATTACTACCAACGGAGCTACCGACGAAGAAGAGCGCACTTCGTTTAAGGTTACCGGAGCAGCCTTTGGACTGGGACGAAGACTGGCATGGCCTGATGATTATTTTACACTCTATAACGAACTCAGTTACCGGTACTACGACATTAACAACTATTCACGCTTTCTTTATAAACAGGGGCATTCAAACAACATTTGCTTCAAGACTGCAGTAAGTC
>JAGOEF010000037.1 GCA_017997855.1 Bacteroidales bacterium | reverse complement strand
AAGCTGGCCCATGAGCACGGGCTCAGGAACATCATAGTGTCGAACGGTTATATTTCGCCCGAAGCACTACAGATGCTCATTCCCTATCTCGATGCCGCCAATATCGACCTGAAATCGTTTAACGACTCCACCTACCGCAGGTTGTGTTTAGCGAGTCTGGAGCCGGTACTCCAAACATTGCAAACGCTCCGCAAAGCCGGGGTTTGGCTCGAAATCACACAACTCATAATTCCGGGTTATACCGATAATGAAGCCGAAATAAAAAGCATGTGCTGCTGGCTGTTCGAAAATGGCTTTGCCGAAACACCCCTGCATTTCAGCAGGTTTTTTCCCGCCTATCAGTTGACAGAGGTGGAAGCAACGCCGGTTGAGGTGGTGCTGCGTGCGGTAGAAATTGCAAAAGAGGCCGGAATTCAATATGTGTATGCCGGTAATTTGCATCAGGTTTCGCAAACTACACAATGCCACCAGTGCGGGGAGCTGATTATTGAACGGAAATCATATCAGATAAACCCGAAAGACAATTTCAACGGGATTTGCCCTGCATGCGGGGCTGCTATTCCCGGTGTCTGGTAAGGCTGCTTAAAACCTGATATAAATTATCAGGTCTATAAAATCAGGAGAGAAAACCCAGAAACTGTTCAGGTTGGTGTCGTATATATTGTCGACATCGTTATAGCGTGTCGATTTCAACCATTTGTAGTAGGCAAATTCCGGTGTGTATTGCAGTGCAACCACGCAGTTCTCGGTTACCATGAAATCAACTCCCAACGATAAATCGAAACCCATCTTCAGGAAACTGCTCGAACGCATTTGTGCCTGCGTGGCAGTTTGCGAGAAATCGTAGGGTATATTCACGTACTCAACCGGAAATCCTGTATAGGGTTTGTAATAGTAATGATAGCTGTTTACAATATTATGCAGCCCGATAATACCACCGGCTCCCAGATAGAACCGAATGTCTTTACGGTCAATTGCATATTCAACCCCGGCACGTAAATCATAGGTATTTACCTGATTGTAATAACTCCTGATTTTCATACTTTCGAAAATAGTATCACCATCTGCAGTGGCCGGTGGCGTTGTGTCGGCAACGACACCCACAAGATCGAAAGCATTGTTGTTGCGGTAATAATTCAGGTAATTCAGGCTGATCCTTAAATTCACCTGTCGTGCCAGTGCTTTGTATTGCAAGGCTATTTTTGAATTATTAATAATTCCGCCGCCTAAAATCCCAAAGGCAGGAAATACATTAATCCCCAGCATGTGACGGGTTTTATACACCGTATCCCCGGCAGGATTATCCACCACCTGATTGTTTCCTTCCTGGGCAAATGCAGCCGTTATTATCAGTGCCAGCGCAAATAATAAGCTCAGTTTTTTCATATAGCTCAAATTATTATGTTTCTTTTTTTGTCAAAATTGTTTCAAATATAACACACAGATACCTGAAATGTTTCGGTTTATCCATATTTTGTTATAAGCCCCGTGTTAATAACGATAGGGTGAACAAAAATATTTTACAAAAAAAAAGGAGCCTGGCGGCTCCGGTTTGTTACTTGCAAATACTAGCGGGTTAAGCTATATGGTGAAGTTGAGTCCGATACTGAATGCGTTGAGTTTTGGTGCTTTGTTTGGCGAGAACAGGTTATTGAGGTCGTAACTTGCAAAAATGTTAAGGTCTTTCACACCGAAAATTGCTTTAACACCATAACGGAAGTTTTCGAGATAGTAGTTGTCGTGATAGCGGAGTTTGGTTTTACGACCCAGATCTTCGTCAACATATTTTGCATAGCTGTCGATGCGATATCCGGCATAGGCACCGGCTCCAAAACGGAACATTTTGCGGTTGAAGTCGTCATCGTCTTTTCCAAAATGTACCATGGGAATGATTTGTGCGCCAACATAAGCTACCGTGAGTTTGCTTCGCAGCGGAAACTGTATTCCGGCATCGCGACCGAATTCAAGTCCGTCATCGGTTTTCTCGATGCGGGTCGATTTGTCCTGAAATTTAAAGTTATACCAGGTTACATCGGCGTTTAAATTGAGCGACAGGTAATCGCCGGCATGAATTCGCAGGCCGGGTCCTATCGAAAAGCTCCACGAACCCCAGGGTTTTACCGTGTATTGTGCATTGTAGGAATCGGGAAAGCGACCGTTGTTCAGGTAGTTGTTCATTCCCCAGTCGATATTCAGGAATGGTTCGAACACATCGTCGTCGCAATCGGGTTTGTTTCCGCAACATCCTTTCGGATACATTTCGGCTCCGTCTTCATCGTCGTTCATTATAGTAATTACCCTCACTTCTTTTTCCTGACGCACAATGACGCTGTCGTCGTCGGTAATTTCAACCGAAATGGTTTTTACGATGCTGTCGCCTTGTTCTTCGCTCATTCCTTTCTGGATATCTTCGATGATACCCGATACTTCGGGCGAAATGATTGTTACTTTGTCTTCACCATCCACCTGAACGATAATGGTGTCGTTTTTTTGAATGATTACTGTGTTCTGTGCTTTAAGTGCAAAGCCTGTGGCAAGTAACACGATAATGGCTGCTGATTTTAAAATGGTATTCATTGTTTTAGTTTTTTAAGTTTCTGATTTCTGCTAATAAATCTTGTGATAGAATATCTTCTTTTGTTTTGCGCAATAGTTTAATTGGTGATTCGAGGTTCATGTTTTCTGCCAGCGATGACAGGCTTCCTGAACCAAAGAAGTCGCCATCGGAATTCCTGAGCGAAAAGCCCGAAAAACGACTTCCTTTATATTCAGCTACTTCGTGGAGCGTCAGTTCCTGATAGCTCATTGCAGGTTCTGCGATTGCTGTCGTGGTTATCTGAGGCTGTATATGGTGGGCAGGAATATTCGCGAGATATTCCCTGTTTTGCAAATTTGTATTTGTCGATGCCGGTGCGGTTTGCTGCGTTCCGAATGACTGAACCGCGTGATTAATAGTGTGATTAACCAGTGTGACAACGCGGACGTTTGCCGGTGAATTGGCCGAAGCCAGCATTTGCTGCGAAGCGTTAAATCTGTTTTCCTGCAAATCGAAAATACCGGATAAGGAAAACGATACGACAAGAATTACTACAGCAGCGGCTGCCGAAAGTAGCAGAGGCATCGGAATCCGATTTTTTTTAAGCTGATTCTTAAAAGGATATTCCGATCCATCGTCGCGAAGTTTGCATTGCGCGTAGATGCCAAACAATTCGGCAGCTTCCTGATTGTCGGTTAACAAGGCCTGCGCTTCGTTTTTTTCCGGTTCGCTCAGCAGGCCTTCGGTAAGTGCAATGAGGGTTTCGTCGTGCGAGCTGCCTTTTTTCAGTGAATTCTTGGCGCGATAGCCGCTGTTGGCCGGGGGTGTAAGGGTAGCCGGTTTCAGATCGTCGATTTCGGCGCATAATTCGGGATGCTGCTTCAGGTATTCGAGCAGGATATCTTCATCATGGTCCGATAAGTTCCCTTCGATATAATCGAGAAGCCAGGCTTCGTAATTGCTATGGTTTATCGGCTCTCTCATAACACATTCTCCTTTTTTCCGATAATTTCCTTGAGGAATTTTCTCGCCCTGAAAATATATACCTTCACCTGGGTTTCGCTCAGGTTGGTGATTTCGGCAATTTCCTGATACGAGTATCCTTCGTAATCGCGCAGCAATACCACCGTGCGTTGGGTTTCGTTCAAACGCATAACCGCTTTGTGCAGAATTTCGTTTACGCCGGTAAATTCGGGCGAATACTTGTTCAAATCGTCGTTGATGGCTTCGACCCGCACAATCCGTTTTTCTTTTCTTATAATGTCTATCATCCGATTGTAAGCGGTGGTGAATAAAAACGATTTGGCTTTTTCGAATTCTACATTGTTGCGGTGTATCCAAAGTTTTTCGAAACTATCCTGAACCACATCTTCGGCCGTGTGGGCATCTCCTGTGTTCGATTTTATGAACCGGTATATTTTATCGGCGAAACTATCCACGGCTTTATTGTATTCTTTTGTGTTCATATTCACGCTTGAAACGGAAATGCTTTTACAAATGTTACAGATTTTTTTTAAAGTTTTTGATATTTATTCGAAAAATTATTGAAAATCAATTGCTTATGTTAATATCCGGTTAGCAATTTTTTATGAGTAAAATTTGTTTTCGTCCTTAGAATTGTGTATTTTTCGCTGTAATCAAAAAAACCTAATGCCATGAAAGAATATCAGGACTATTTTTTTATTTCGAAAATCATCATCAACGATGTGTTGAACACCGGGAGGACCATCAAAGGGCTGGCCTATGCCACTAAAAAGTATTTGTTTGTTGTGCCCGAAAAGGTGGAAGACATGGGTGGCGTAATTGCGCGAATGAATTTTGATGTTGATAAACTCAAATCGTTGGTGCTGCAAATCGACGACATACAGCCGGGAATGTTCGAACTGAACATGATGGAAGTGGTGCCCGCTGAGTATGTTTATCCGTTTGCCAACTTCGAAAAGTTTGATGTGAATGTCGGGTTTTTCATTTTTGGGGGAGTGCGGATTAAAATTAAGGGCAAAAAACTGCAATCGGCAACCGTAGGCAATGCCAAAATCAGGCAGCAACTCAAAGATTTTGTGTCGGATATACAGATGGGATAAACGCTTGCGCATAGGAGATTTCTGATTGCGCATGCGGGTTTTGTGGTTGCGCATGCGAGTTTTATGGTTGCGCACGCGGGTTTTATGGTTGCGCATGCGGGTTTTATGGTTGCGTATGGGAGTATTATGGTTGCGCATGCGGGTTTTATGGTTGCGCACGCGAGTTTTATGGTTGCGCACGCGGGTTTTATGGTTGCGCATGGGAGTTTTGTGGTTGCGCATGCGGGTTTTGTGGTTGCAGAGGGTAGTGTTCAAAAAACTGTGTTATTTGAATTTTTGCACAGCAATGTCCTGAAGCCTTAAGCGAAAGGTGTTTATGCTTGTGGGTAGATATTTAGGGATGGGCATTGCAAATGGTGAGATAAATGCTCCCGCGTTGCAAACGCGGGAGAGGTGGGGGATTAGAGCAAATTTGGACGTTTGGGAACTATTAAGTAAATTGGTAGCATGTTTGACTGGTTAGTATTTCGAAAACTGCTACTATGCCAAGTTGCGAGAGTTATAAGGCATTTTAATAAAACAAGCAATATGAAAAGTAAAATTAAACGCTTCACTATTTTGACAACGACACTGATTTTGTTATATGGACTTTCGGGTTGTAAAAAGGAAGACTTTGAGAACGAACAGACTTTGAAAAATCTATACCAGACCTACCAGAACGGAGAAATTAGTGAATGTAAACACAACGGGCAGACTGTTTACAGTGCAGGTCTGAATGTATATGATGCAGGAAGTGAAGTTTACGACAAAGACGGAAATCAAATTGGAACTTGTAATTTCGCTTGGGGACAACCAGACCCAATTTGTGGGCAATTGACAGACTGCGAAGTTATTTACAGAGTTAAGAACAATATATGGGGACAACCAGCGGTGGACAAATACGGACTTGGTGAATAGTAAACGAAGTGTTTTTCGACTTGGTTCAATGACCGGGAGTTCGACTTCATCTCGGCTCCATCTCACCGGGCACCCCGGCTCCGCTCGGTGACCGGCTCGATGACAGGGAGTGTTCAAAAAACTGTGTTATTTGAATTTTTGCCCAGCAATGCCCTGAAGCCCTAAGCGAAAGGTGTTTATGCTTGTGGGTAGATATTTAGGGATGGGCATTGCAAATGCTGAGATAAATGCTCCCGCGTTGCAAACGCGGGAAAGGTGGGGGTCAGTATGATCCGAAAAACGATTTCATTCATCATAAAAACAACGTCTGGCAGCATTGCCAAAATATCGTCCGATTTTTAAACGGGAACTAAAAAGATTAACTTTGCTAAAATTGATTCATAGTGGATTTTAAAATTCTGACAGATAAGCACCTTGATGATTTCAGAAAAGCTGTGAAAGAATCGCCTTTGGATAAAATCGATAAAAGCAAAAAGATTGAAATTCCTGTTGATTATTTTCAGTTTTACAAATCTGTTTCATCGGTTTATTCATCAAAGATTGAGGGAGAGGATATTGATTTTGACAGTTATTTTAAACACAAATTTTTAAAAGTAAAATTCAAACCTGATTATACCCGAAAAGCTGATGATTTATATTCTGCCTATGACTTCATTGATAATAACCGCCTGACACTTGCGAATGTAAAAAAGGCACACTCGATTCTAAGTAAAAATCTTTTACCTAAAAGTCAACAAGGATTCATTCGGAATAACCCCATGTTTTTAATAAACAGCGATGATAAAATTGAGTATTTTGCGGCAAGTCCTGAGATACTTAAATCGGAGCTTGATAAATTATTTTATGATATCGGGATACTTCATCTGACAGATTTAGACCCATTTGAGGTTTTTTATTATGCGTCGTTATTGCATTTGGTTTTCGTTAAAATTCATCCATTTCAGGATGGTAATGGACGAACTGCACGCTTGATTGAAAAATGGTTCCTGATTGAGAAAATTGGTGCGAAGGCGACATCGGTTCAGTTGGAAAAAAACTATTACAAAAAGCTCAGGGATTATTATTCAAATATCAGAAAAATCGGACTTGAATATGATGATTTGGATTATTCTAAATGCCTCGGTTTTTTATTGATGACAGTTACAGGGATTGATGAACAGGAATAAAGGCATTCGGGAGTACGCTTACACCCGGGTTCTCTGCGGGTGAGGCAGATGGATAAGCTGGCATTGCATTTTGAAAATATTCAGAACGAATAGCTAAGGGTTTAATCAAATTTAATCAAACTTAAGCAACTTCACAGTTTTGTGCGAATTCTCTGCTGATATTGTTACAAAATAAATACCGGGCGATAAATTTTCAACAGAAATATTATCGGTTTTTGTTGTTTTTAGAACTATTTGCCCCAGCGAGTTTGTTAGTGTAATGCTTTCGATATTATTGCCTTTTACCGAGAATGCTTCATTTGTGGGATTAGGATATATGGTAAAGTTGTTTTCGAGACTGAGTTCAGGGTTGGAATCAGTAGATTTAATTGTATTAATTACTGTGTTGGTAATTACCGGTAAATTATAATCAAAATATATAGCAGCAGAGTTTAAAATTTCTGTGCCAACAGGTAAGTTTTCTTTCAATTTGATTTGGTACATTACATAGCCAAATCTTCCTGAACCACTGTAAGGAAGATGAATGTTTTCGAATTTAAATTCTAAAATCCCTTCCTCTGAAAGATGTATTTCGCAATTATGAGATGAGTGAATGGGCATTAAACTTGTCCAATCTAAATTTTCGCTTAAAGTGTCGATTAATACAATATTTTGAGCATAATAATTTCCAGTATTCTCAAAATTTATTGTATAGGTTAAAATAGAGTCATTCGTTGCAATTAATCCTTGCTCGCCTTCGCCGGATGGAGATACCTGTTTATTGTTAGGGTCGTAAGAACAGACTACGTTTGTGTTGTAATTATCAACATTGTTCCAGGGGCTGTAATCGTCATTCCATGTATTCATAGGGCTTTCGTACGAAACTGTATCAGAAAAAAGCACCTCTGTGTTTACAGCGATATTTGTTGGAACGAAATAAGTATTGATAAACTCTAAAACCTGACCGGGTTGCATTTCAGGAAAACTAGTTGACTCATACAAGTTGGGGAAATTATCAGGGTCATTTAGTTGCAACGATGCTAACGAAGAGTTTTGAAACACTAATTGCCCATCGTGGAGATAATTAAGTTGAATATCTGATTCGGCAATAGTTCCTTCATTTTTAACAATAATTTTTTGATAATAATTATTGCCAACTACAGGTGGCGTATTATACTGAAAATATGTAGATACATCTCGTATTGGATTTACGTTTAAAGCAAAATCTCTCGTAATAACGCAACCCGACACAGGGTTAACACTTATATTATAAGTCGGTTCCTGACATTCGGCAAGCGGGTAATAACCAAGTATGCTTGTAGAAAGAGTATAATTTCCACCGGGTAACACAAAAGTATATTCTCCATTAGCATTAGTAAATACCGAGCCAAATCCATTGCAATTAATGCGGATATTTTGCAGCGTATTTTCTCCGGCATCGTAAACGCAATTACCATTATTATCTGTAAAGGCTGTACCTGTTACAATGCAAAAGCAATCATCGTTTTGGTTGGTGTAGCCAATTTGTATTATTGCTGATTTCTGACAATCATTATTGTCGGATACAACTAATTGATAACATCCGGGCGTTAGTTCAGTTACGGAGTTTCCTGATTGTCCGTTTGACCAGCTAAAAGAATATGGAGCAGAACCCCCAATTGCATACGCTGTGGCGCTTCCATCAGGAGTATAAGGACATGAAGCAGGCGAGCTTGATATACCTATTGTTATCGGAGAATTACTTTGAATATTTTTTTCTTTTATTAGCGAACAGCCATTTGCATCTGTAATTGTGCAAGAATAGTATCCGGGTGCCAGATTGTTTATTTGTGGCAATGTGCCTCCGGTATTCCACTGATATGATATAGGTTGATTTGCAGAATATGCATTAATGCTTAAACTCCCATTGTTGTCAGGGCAAATAGCATTTGTATGACTTATGTTTGCGGTTAAATCGGTTTGTTGAACGTTTGCAGATCCGGTTCTTACGCATCCCTCTTGATCGGTAACAGTAAACGGATACATACCGGGTTCAAGCCCCGCAATGCTACTTCCTGTTTGAATAGGGTATGTAGCCCACTGTATATCGTAAGGTGGGGTTCCGCCATCTATGATTAATTCAGCGGTTCCTGATGCTGAGTTACAGTCAGGATAAGCAGTTTCAATATTTACATAAATAGGTGTATTGGAATTTAGATATTCATTGGAGATAGTATAGCAGGAATTTGCATCAGTAAGCGTTACGTAATAAAAACCTGCTGCTATACCACTTATTGTTTGCGAAGTAGCTCCGTTGCTCCATAAGTATGTGTATGGTGGTTCACCACCGGAGCCATAGGCTGTTATGCTGCCATCGTTGTTGCTACACGTTTGATAAGAGGTAACAAACTCACAATTAATTTCCGGTATTTGTTGAACATTTTCCGATTTATTTTGCGTACAGCCTTGATTATCGGTAATAGTAACTGTATAATATCCGCCCAATAAACCTGTAAGCAAAGAATCTACCGAGTTATTATTCCATTGATATGTATAAGGGGCTTCTCCTCCTGAAATTTCTGTTACCGAAACTGTTCCGTTATCACATGATGCAGGTGTTGATTCAAGAGTAATATCAATGCCTGAAAAATATTGAATCATTATTGAATCTAGAAGATTATAAACACACTCATTCTCATCGTAAACTATTGCAGTATAATAGCCAGCCGGCAAATATGCCGGATTACCCTCACTCGTGAAAATGTCACCCCATAAAAAATATTCAGCATTTGCGGCAGGTTGTCCTTCATTAATTGTAAGAAAACATGAACCAATTATGTCGGGGCAAACTATGTTGGTAATATCAAAAGGGTAATCAATAGTAAATGGAGGTTCAATGCCTGATTCAATATATCCATAATTACCATAAGTGTCTGAAACCCTTACTGAGACTGTATAATTAATATTTACAATTCCATGATAACTAAAATTATACAAGGTATCTGTGTCTGAATTCACATTAGTGTGTGAGACCCCCATAAAATAAAAATTCAATGGTGGTGTTAAGCCTCCTGTTACTGTTACAACCAATTTACCATCTCCATTGCAAGGCTGTTGTAAAACTTCACAATAACCTGTTACGGTTTGAGCCGAAGTACAGTTATTATTAAGGAGTAGTGCACAAATAAAGCAGCATAAAACGATACATGTTTCTTTCATGATATAGTTATTTAGTATGCAGATATATCTTATAGGCTATTTTGAGACAACCAAATTACAAAAAAATATCGACACTGCATAGAATTGTTCTGATTATTTCAATATTAAAGGTGTCGGATTGCAATAACAAGGCTTGAGTGATGTATAAAAGCACCATATATCGTCCTAAAAAGGATATTTCCACCCGTTACGGGCCACCGGCACGCGACCCCGGGCTAATTTGGGGCTGAGAATTTTTACCTCACTTAGTCCTGCTGCGGTATGCCTGACACTGTTTTAGCCGAATCGGGTTTGCTTACAATCTCGGGGAAATACTTTTTCAGGTCGGCACCGATACATTCAGCCATAACGCTATAGCCACGGGCATTGTGGTGTCCGTCGTATTTCCAGTATAAGTCATCAGGGTCGGTGTTTTTCGATGCATTCAGAAATTGGGGTATTATGTCGGAAACAACGCATGACTCTTGTCGCAATTTTTCGATAAGCGCAACGAAATGGTGATTTGTAGAGCCGGCCTCCTGCTTGAAGGGATGGAATACAATCATCAGCCTGATGTTGTGTTGCGTGCAATAGTCTTTTGTTTGCAGAAGGCATTGCTCCAAGGATTTCAGGGCGCGGGCTTCTTCCATTTTTTCGTCTTCTTTCGCAAAGAAATATTCGGTGTAGAACCGGTTAAATATCAGTCGGCTCAGATGACTGTATGCGTACAGGAATTCCCAGCAGGGAGCTTGGCGGAATGTTACCCGGTTGCCTGTAAATCGTTCCATCCCGCCCCTGACCATAATGTCGCCAATGTCGGAGGCATTCACGCATAGTATTACGAAATCCGGGTGGTACACCGGCGCCAGTTCCCTGAGGTTATAGAGGTTAAAGCAGGGGTCGCTGCCGCATAAACCGGCGTTCATAAAATAGAGATTGGGCTGGTTCAGCCTGCGCTCGAGAAAAGCCACCCAGGTGCTGTCGGCATGGGCACCATCGCCTTCGGTAAACGAATCGCCGAGTGCCAGAATTACCTGTTTGCCCCTCATTTGGGCGGTATCCCATTC
>JAGOEF010000036.1 GCA_017997855.1 Bacteroidales bacterium | reverse complement strand
GCCAGCTTGTCGGGCAAACTCAGCGAGGAATCGTTGAGCAATGGCATAATGTTTTTTTCGACCCATTCGCGCCCCAGCGAACGCGGTGGTGCTTCGCCGTAAAAGGGCAGGTTGTTCAGGCGTTGTAACAGAGCTGCATCTACCCTGCCGCTGCGCCCCAGTTCTCCGTCGAAGTCGCAGTTTTTCCCGGTTTCAAGCATCAGGGCGTTCAGTACAATATTGGCGGGGCAAATGTCGAAGGCTATACGCTCACCATGGCGCTGAAACGAACAATTGGCAAAACCCCCGATGTTGAGGCAGGCCGGAAATCCGGCAAACAACAGGGCATCGCCGGCAGGCACCAGAGGAGCTCCCTGCCCTCCCATCGCTACGTCGGCAGTACGAAAATCGCAAACAACAGCCATACCGGTGGCTGCAGCAATGTGCCACCCACTACCGATTTGCAGCGTAAGAAAGTTTTCGGGCTGGTGAAAAACCGTATGTCCATGACTTGCCACAAAATATTCGCTGCGGTTGAGCCGGTGTTTTTCGATAAAACCATTCAGCGCCTCAGCAATAAAAAAACCGTAATCGCAATTCAGCTGACTCAGTGCCAAGCCATCGAGCACGTGGGCAGTGGCAAGTTTCTGCCTCCGGCGGTCATCATAAATCAGGGTTTCGGCAGCCCTGATGCTATAATCCCATTTCCCGCTGTTATATCTGAACTCACATGCAGCCATATCGAGCCCGTCGAGTGAGGTTCCCGACATTACCCCGATGCACCTGTACACACGGCAATCATGGTTTTGGCCTGTCATAAAAAAACTTTTTTCAAAATTAGCGAAATCCAGTTTATTTTCTTAATTTAGCCACAAATTATAATATAGAATGGAAAAGATTATTGTACCTATCGATTTCTCTGCCGAATCGATCTGCGGTTTAAAGCTGGCTATTATAGTTGCCAACAAGTTCAGGGCCGATGTTCAACTGGTGCATGTCATGAAAAAGCAGGGTGCTTTTTTTATTGCCGAAACCGAAATCATGGTTCAGAAAGTGCAGGAACAGCTCGAAAAAGTAATTGCCGAACACCGTAAAGATTTGTGTCAGGATTGCAACTTCGATTACATCATCAAACGCGGACGCGTATACGAAGAAATTGCTTCGCAGGTTGAAGCCTTCAACAACTCGATGGTGATTTGCTCTACCCACGGTTCATCGGGTTTCAGCAGCTACTTTGTAGGCAGTAATACCTACCGCATTGTGCAGGCTACCCAACGTCCGGTAATCAGTATTACCAGTTGCCAGTATATCCGCGAAATAAAGAAGATTGTGATGCCCATTGATGTTACCAAAGAAACCCGTGAAAAAGTTCCCCTGGTGGCTAAAATCGCGAAAGCTTTCGATGCCGAGGTACACATTGTAAAGGTAACTTCGTCGACCAACGAAGGTATTCACAATAAACTGAGGCTCTACAGCCGTCAGATCCGCAACTACTTCGACGAACAGGGCATTCGCTACGAAAAGAGCCTGCTCGTAGGAGATAATATTACCGACATCACCATCGACTATGCCAAGACCATTGATGCCGACCTGATTGCCATAATGACCGAACAAACATCGTCGTTATCGAACCTGTTGCTGGGGTCGTATGCACTGCAAATGCTCAACAGCTCACCGATTCCGGTGTTGAGTGTTACCCCGCGCGAACTGTACATTGTGCACAGTTTCACCACTACGAACTAAGAACGGATTGTTATATTGTAAAAAGAGGCCCGAAAGGCCTCTTTTGCTTTTGCCATAGCCCAATGTTTCAATGTGGCCGCACTGCATAACAAATTGTATCACCCCGCAGCACAGAAATTATGAAAGAAAAACATAAAACCGACAATTTTATTTTAATTTTGCCCTTGCCAGAATATGCAAAATACGCGGATTACAATGGAACCGACCGGAAATATTGAATCAGGGCCTCAGCCAATAGAATTAAACAGCGAAGTAAAAGACTGTTTATATGAATCGGCTAAATGGTCGAATTTTCTTTCGGTAATTTTCTTTGCCATTCTGGGGATTCTCGTGCTGGCGTCCGCAATAACCATTGTAATTGCATCGATGAAATACAGTATTTCGAACAATGAGGCTGAACCTTTTGTGCTGGCCATGATGTATATCGGGTTTTCGGGTATTTATTATTTTCCGGTAGTATTTATGTATCGCTTTTCGAAAAACGTAATACAGGGAATAGAGGAAAATAATCAGGAAATTTTTTATCTCGGATTGAAAAACTTACGATCGCATTTCAGGTTTTTAGGAGTGCTGTCGATGGTTGCCATATCGTTGTTTACTATGGTACTGATTATCTCACTCAGTTTACTGGCCATTCGTTAAGCCTTCGCAACAACATTTCGTCAACCGGTCAACCCGTCAGCTTGCTTGTGAATAAGCCGTTCTGCAAAAACAGAAACAATTTCGATAAATCGTATCAAGGAAATTTCAAATTCGAAGCATTTTATGTAACTTTCGATTGAATTTTATTTACCTGTCTGTAGATTTTATGAACGAATTACTTGTAATCCTTTACGTATCAGATCAGACCAAAAGCAGCTTGTTTTACCAACAGCTGCTCGGTATAGATCCTGAGCTCGATGTTCCGGGCATGACCGAGTTCCGGCTTTCGCCGACGACAAAACTGGGCCTGATGCCCGAAAACGGCATAGCAAAAATTCTTGGTGGAAAGACTCCTCACCCCTCATCAGGCAATGGTATACCCCGTTGCGAGTTGTATCTGAAAACCAAAAATGCCGATGAATATTTTGCCCGGGCATGTGCGCTCGGTGCGAACGAAATAAGTCCGATGATGCTACGCAACTGGGGCGATTGGGCAGCTTATGCTGCCGATGGCGATGGACATATTATTGCATTTGCCGAAAGCCGGTAAAACCTATTTATATGAGCATAAGATGAAAAAAACGTTGATTGAAGGCAAAACAATTCAGGGAATCGGCTTTAACAAAAACGATGGCGAAGTGCTTGAATACGAGAACTGCCATTTTAAGAACTGTGATTTTTCGGAAGCCGATTTGTCGGGGTGTATTTTCACTGATTGTCGTTTCGACACCTGCAATCTGAGTTTGGCCAAACTTGATAA
The DNA here is from genome assembly GCA_017997855.1 of Bacteroidales bacterium. The sequence goes on along the minus strand of JAGOEF010000036.1, from coordinate 7,790 downwards.
AACTGCCTTGCGTACCGTGCACTTCACCCATTGTAAAATGCTGGCATTGCGGTTCGACAGCTGTAATTCGTTCGGACTTGAACTGGGTTTCGAAAATTGTCGTCTCGATCATTCTTCGTTTTACGGGACAAAAATCAAAAAAACCGTTTTCCTCAACTCGCAGTTGGTAGAGTGCGACTTTGCCGAATGCGACCTTTCGGGGTCAGTGTTCAGTAATTGCGACCTGACGGGCACTCTTTTCGAAAATACCATTCTGGAATATACCGACTTCAGGACTGCGTTCAATTTCACGTTGAATCCCGAAATGAACCGGGTTAAAAAGGCAAAGTTTTCGCTGGCAGGTTTGCCCGGATTACTGAGTCATTTACCCATCGAGATAGAATGAGCAAAAATGAGATGTAAAACAGTATAACTATGTCAGACAAAAACAACGAACTAATTACTTCGGTTACATTAGTGAACAACAAACTCCGCTTCAGCGGTACTGCCGGCAACAACCCGGCCATATCGATAGACTATATCGCACCTCTTGGCGACGACGAGGGATACACTTCGCTCGAATTGTTGCTACTGAGCCTATCTTCGTGTGTAGGCAGTGCAATACTCACTTTTCTGCGGCGCATGAATAAAACCATCATGGGTTGCACTATCAATTCGCATGGAATCAGGCATATCGAACATCCCACGGGTTTCAGAAGTATTGATCTCGAAATTAAACTCAATTCCCCCGATACCAACAGCGACGATATGCGCAAAGTGATTGCCCTTGCCGAAGACAAATATTGCCCGGTGTACGCGATGATAAAAGGCAATACAAAGGTGAATATCAGTTTCTCCATTTCGAACTGAATCTCATTAGCCGGTGAAGTCGATATTATATTAAATAATACTGTACTACCATAACATTCATAATCATAATACTATTACATTGCAATGATTGTTCTTTTAGTTACAGATAGTTAAAAGCTGCTACCGCAATATTTATTGAATATTGCAGTTTTTAGAAAACAAATAGCAATATTATCTGAGTATCAAAACACACCGAAATAATGAAATTAGCTCTTAAATCAATAGTTTTAACGCTCTTCACGATTTTCCTGAATTCTTTTTTATATGGGCAGGCACCTGTATCAGACACTCTCATCAGTCAACCGAAAAATATCTGTCTGAGTGCAGCCGACCCCGAAGGAAACACCTGGATCGTTTATGGTAACGACTGCGACAGTATCAGCAAACTAAAACCCAACAAAACCCTCGACATAAGTCAGCGACTGCACCTGCCATCCGGAATCAGTTACACCTGCCTGTTGCCGCTCGACCGCCACTGTATTCTGCTCGGCACCGCATCAAACTATGTATATATGTTGCGCGACCGTCGCTTTGTGAGGCTCGACAGCACTTATGGGCTCACCGACAGTGCCATTGTGGCAATGCGCCTCGACCGCGATAACCAGATATTGTATGTGCAATCGGAAAATTCCACTTTTGTATTGCACCGCGGTAGCACAAAAAAAGACTTCAGGTTTACCAAAATACAGGCCGGAGAACCGGTGAAACCGGATAATTCCGGCGTGTTGCGCAAACGCTTCCGCAAACCCTTGCAAAAAGCCGTTTGCAACGCCTTTTCCGATATCGACCTAAGCTTTCGTAAACAAAAATACATTGGAGGCAAAGAACTCGAAAGCATTACAGTGGCCTTGTATCCGGGAGATATTCTGATTAAACGAAACGACCTTCAGGTATCGAATATCGGGATTGCCGGATTCTGGACCCACTCGGGAATCTATCTGGGCAGCACCGAACAAATAGACCAGTACTTCGCAGGAATCGAAATGTTGGGAAACCAAAAAGCCTCCGACTATATCCGCGAAAACTACGGCGAAATTTACCGCTGTATGCAAAAACGCAAACCGCTGATTATCGAAGCCATTGGCGAAGGTGTTGTTATCAATCCGCTCGATCATATTGCCCGTGTCGATTATTTTGCAGCCCTCCGACCCCGGCTTCCCAGGGAAGAAATATTCCGTTCGCTGCTCATTGCATTCTCGCACTACGGGAAACCCTACGACTTCCTTTTCGATTTCGGCACCGATGATGCCCTGGTTTGCAGCGAGCTGGTTTTTAAATCGTATTGCGAAACACCGGATAAAAAAGGCCTCAGTTTCATCGAAAACAGCTACGAAGGAAAATTCTTTTACTACCCTACCGATTTTGTAAGACAGTTTTGCCTCCAACACGGTTCTCCCGATGCAGCCTTTAGCTTCGTGTTGTTTTATGATGCAAGCCTGAAAGAAAAGAACAAAGTGTACGGCGATTTTTGCAATACCCTACAACGACATAAATTGTTTTAGGCTTTCGAATTCTCGGATAGTGTTTCTCAATTTTCATACATTTGCAACAACAAAACCACCAGTATGAAAGCAAGAATCACATTCTACATCGGCCTCAGCGTGTTAATTCTCAGTACCGTTCAGATAATCGTTCAATTCGAACCCGTCCGTTTTGTTGGCATCGGCATTGGTATATTGTTCATTCTTTGGGGATGGAAAATCGGATGGACAAGCTACCGCAACCTGACGGTTATCGTTGGACATATTGCCATTGTGGCCGGTTGTATGGCCACGGTGTATGGCTTGTGTCGGATCCCTTTCCTCGAAACAGCACCGGGATGGCTCGAAATTCTCGATTTACCCCTGTTCTGGGGATTATTCACCATTTGGGGCGGAAATTGCATGATTACCCACGGGTATTGCTCATGCGCAATGTCGATGCACCAACGTAACAATAAAATAAAAGCTTGATTACACCCGGTTGAACAACAAATATGTAATTAATTTTTACCTTATTAATTAAGCATGGAAAAAAAATACCAATGGAAAAAAGGTTTCTTTTCAGCAAAATGCATTCTTTTTTCAGATAATGCAGAAGCAGGCAATTTCAACGACAAAAGTTTTTCGCAGACAGCCACCGCAGTTCTCAATGGCGTGGAATACCGTTTTCGCACCCGGGGATTCTTCAAACAACACACAACAATAAGCGATGCAAGCGGTACCACATGCTTAGGCGAAATCACCTACAACTCGTGGATGAACAAAGCACACATCAAACTTCAGGAAGAAAGTTTCGAGTGGAAATACGAAAATTTTTGGGGTACCCGTTGGCAAATAGCCGGCAAAGACACCCTGATTCAATATACCGGTTCATCCTCGAAAGGGAGCGTGAATTCAAACCACAACAGCGACCTGCTGATTCTTTGCGGCCTTGCAGCCATGAACTATTACCGCCAGATAAGCGTGGCAATAATTGTAGCTGTTTTTGTCCCATTGTGGGTAAGCCTTTCGCATTAGGCAGCTGCAGATTGACCTAAACCAACATAGTCAGAAAAATACGCTTTGCACATTCACGAAAATAAAGACCTTTAGAACTCCGCGAATAATAAATAGTCCATTGCTAAAGTAATAGCCGGGCATTATCAGTCTGCAAATGAAACTATACAGAATGTAGTTGAATCAATGTATCATTTTTATGGCAGAATATTTTTGTTTTAATAACTGAAAACTTTACTTTTATGGTCTAACTGTCGGCACTTAAAAGTGAAAAATGGGCCGCAGAATAATGATTAGAATGAGAATTGATGTAGGATATTAAGCAAAAATAATCGCGATTTTTCACCTAGAAAACCACACATTGGAATCAACTAATCACATACATATCTTCAAGTTACATAACGCACAGGGTTTCGGATACAAAAATATTACGCGCTTATGAATCAGACAAATCAGGCTTGGGGCAGTCGTATCGGACTCATTCTTGCCATGGCAGGCAATGCTGTCGGCTTTGGTAATTTTCTCAGATTTCCGGTGCAGGCAATACAAAACGGTGGTGGAGCCTTTATTATTCCCTACCTCGTAAGCTTTTTAATACTGGGATTACCCCTGCTTTTTATTGAATGGAGCATTGGCAGGTATGGTGGAAGCCGTGGTTTTCACAGTACCCCGCTGATGATGCAAAGCATGGATCGAAGGCGCATGTGGAAATATGTAGGGGTGTTTGGCCTTTTCTGTAATATTGGGATTGCCTCATATTATTGCTATCTGGAATCGTGGACACTGGCATATATATTTCACAGTGCCACAGGAACCTTCAACGGCATGAACCAACATCAGGTAGTGCAACTGTTCAGCGATTATGTATCCATCGGAAAAACCACGCTGATTCCGTTTGAACCCATTGTCTTTTTTCTGATTTGCTTAGGAATAAATGTGTACATACTCAGCAAAGGGCTTAGCGGCGGAGTTGAGAAAGTGGCTAAAATAGGAATGCCGCTGCTGATTTTGTTTGGAATTATTCTGGCTATTCGTGCTGTAACCCTAAAATCGGGTGTCGATGGTGCCGTTTACGACAGCAGTGTAGGGCTGAATTTCTTATGGACACCCCATTTCGATTCAATTTACAACCCAAAAGTCTGGTTTGCTGCAGCCAGTCAGATATTTTTTACCCTGTCGCTGGGGATGGGGTCAATTCATGCCTACTCTTCGTACCTGAAACGAAAAGACGATATAGCCCTTAACGCCATGTCGGCAGGCTGGATGAACGAATTTGTTGAAGTGGTACTCGGTGGAGCCATCATTATTCCCATTGCCGTAGGGTATCTGGGTATTGACAGGGTAAAAGAACTGGCTGCCATGGGAGGACTTGGACTTGGTTTTAAAACCATCCCCTACCTGTTTTCGCAATGGGGTCATGTAATTGGTGCCGTTGCCGGAGTGATGTGGTTCGGGCTGCTATTCTTTGCCGGAATAACCTCTTCGCTGGCTATGGGGACTCCGGTGCAGGGTTTCCTCGAAGATGAATTCAAATGGTCGCGCCGAAAAACTGCACTTGCTTTTGGAGGCATTATCCTCATACTTGGCTTACCCACCATATTATTCTTCAATCAGGGAGTTTTCGACGAATACGATTACTGGACCGGTTCGTTTGCCCTGTTTGTTTTTGCCGCCTTCGAGGCGGTGTTATTCGCGTGGTTTTTTGGCATTAAAAAAGGTTGGGAAGAAATAAATACGGGGGCTGATATACGAGTCAGCCGGATTTTCAGATTTCTTATCATGTGGGTTACCCCTGTGTTGCTCATTATCGTCTTTCTCGGGGCTGTTTTCACACCTGTCGGTAACGACTGGGCTGCCGCGTTCCATGGATTGTTTCAGGGTCAGGGATGGATTTTCGATCACGGCAGTGTTGTAGGGAAACTCATGAACAGCGGGTTAAAGGAGCAACTGGCTTCAGCTACTGATCCGGGGCTAATTGCCGACATCAAGTACAGAATATTATTGACAAATTTGTCACGATTACTTCTGGTGGCTTTGTTCGTTGGTATTTCGCTGATTGTAAGAAAAGCGTATTATAAACATAAAAGGGAAGGGACAATATAATGAATACTTCGGCATTAATTCTCATGCTTAGCGCAATTGTGGGCATCACTGCGGTTACCGGATATTTTTTCATTAAGGTGCTGAGAACCAAACCCAAGGATGAGCCCGATTCCTACACCGATAACGACGGGCAACCACGCTGAGTGATATTTTACAATACGAGTAGCCAAAATACGCTTATGGTTGCGAGGTATGAATTGATTACATCACTTTTATAAAAATCCGATGAATGAAGTTGACTTGTACATTGCCGGTTTCCCTGAGGAAATAAGCGAAAAGCTAAAAACAATCCGAAAAATAATTCAGGAGGCAGCCCCCGACGCAGTCGAAAACATGGCTTACGGTATGCCATCCTATAAGTTGAAAGGCAGACCATTGGTTTATTTTGCCGCTTTCAAAAATCATATTGGCTTCTATGCAACACCCAATGCCCATGCCGAATTTGCACAGGAACTGGCCAGCTATAAACATGGAAAAGGGTCTGTTCAATTTCCACTCGATAAAGCCCTACCCTATGACCTCATCGGACAAATGGTGGAATTCAGGGTATTGGAAACTAATGAAACGAAATAAATATAACGCGCTTGCTTGTTACTGCTAGAACTTAATTACCAATGCATGTTTTGCCGTTCTCAAATTATTTGGAATATTGAGTTCTGGTTTTCCATCTTTTAGCGAAATCCTGACAGCGTTTGATTGACCTAAAAATCTGACCGTCTTTACATTGCTAAAAACCTCTGCCGGCAACAATAGACTGGCCGGAAGTGTTTCGTTTTCGTCAAACAGATAGAAAGCATACCTCGTTTTCCCGTCTTTCGACTGTGTAAAGCAAAACTTACCTGATTGATACGGAGCAAGTGGTTTGGTTTCGTAAATGGCTTCAGAATTAATTTCCATCCAAGCGCCTATTTCATCCAGCCGCTGATACACTTCCGGAGTTAAATCACCGGTTTTATCAGGACCGATACCCAGCAAGAAATTTCCTCCTTTTGCAACAATACGTATCAGGGTATGTATTGCCCAGTTTGCCGGTTTATAACGTTCCGAAGGTCCTGTAGAGTACCAGTTATCGCACAGGGTTATGCAACTTTCCCATGGATAATCGGGAATCACTTCAGGTATTTGCTGTTCCGGAGTCCGGTAATCCTCATAAGGGCCATGTACACTGCGATCGACCACAATGATTCCGGGTTGGTTTTTACGCGCCATTGCAGCAATTTCAGGCATATCAACATCCTGTACCCATTGCCTCCGGCCCAGCCAGGGTTTCGATTCCTCGGTAATTGCCATGGCAGGACGCACCCAACCACCATCGAGCCATAGAATATCAATGTTTCCATAACCGGTCATCAGCTCTTCAATCTGATTGTAGGTAAATTGCTTGTAACGGGCCCATCGTTCGGGATATTTCTCGGGATTGTAATTCACATTGCGGTCGAATACCGGAAAATACGGCCACCAATAGTCGTCGCAATGCCAGTCGGGCTTGCTGAAGTAGGCACCAATAGCCATTCCTTCCAGCCTGAATGCATCAAAAACTTCTTTAACGACATTGCTTTTGGGATTCGACGAGAACACGCTTTCCGTGTCGGTAATTTTGTAATCGGTGTATTTTGAATCGAACATGCAAAATCCGTCATGGTGTTTTGTGGTAAAGACCAAGTATTTCATTCCGGCACCACTGCATGCCTTAGCCCATTTTTCAGGATCGAATTTCACCGGATTAAAACTATGCCTGATGTTTTCGTATTCCTTAACGTATTGATTGTAATCGGTGGCATAAGGACCACGGCGCACACACCAGTCTTCATCTTCGGGGCATAAGCTCCAGCTTTCGACCACACCCCATTCGCTGTAAGGCCCCCAATGAATAATCACACCGAATTTCCAATCGTGCCATTCGTCTAATTTAGCACATACCAACGGATCGGAAGGTTTTACGTATGGCATTCCGGCTTCCTGTGCTACAACAATTTGCGAAACACTGAACAGGGTAATCAAACAGGCTGTAAAAAAATTCGTTTTCATCGTTGCAAGTTTATTGGCATTAACAATTTCATTCCACAACTTCGAGATATGTACGCTGGCGTATGTCTTTCGACGAAGCCCCAATCATAACACTGAACCTGCCGGGTTCAATGGTCTTTTTCATTGATGCATCGTACATCGCGAGCATTTCGGATGGTATCACAAAACTGACCTCCTGCGTTTCGCCGGGCAACAGGTGTATGCGTCGGAATCCCTTTAGTTCTTTTACAGGACGCGCAACCGTAGCCAGTTCATCGTGCAGGTACAGCTGAACCACTTCGTCACCGGGAATTTTTCCCGTATTTGTAATGTTAACCGAAACCACGACTGAAT
>JAGOEF010000366.1 GCA_017997855.1 Bacteroidales bacterium | reverse complement strand
AAATCGAAACGTATAATTTTCGGGCCGGTTGTTCTGGCAACAAAAGCCTCCATTGTCTCGTTAACCTGCGAAAAGAAAGCGACCGGATTATCGGGAGCCGAAGCACCGCTGACAATAAAGCTTGCCGATTGCGCATTTTCCGAAATTTCGGGGGTATTTTCGCCTGATGGAATTAATATGTTTTTCATCCTTCCTGGTTTTATTTGTTGTGCTGAATCGTAATGGGCTTTGGGATACTGATCTGTTGAATTGCATTGAGGCAAAAATTATCAGTCATACCCGAAATATAATCGGTAATTTGCTGAAGAGCTGAGGAGCCTTCGCTTCGGTAAAACTCCTCCATGCTTCTCAGGTATTGGCCAAAACTGATGTCGAGTTCTAGTTTTTCAAACGTATATTTATCGTAATCGTGCTTGTTTTTATTAAAGAGTTCTTCCAGGTGATTATACAGTCTGGCAATCATATTGTCGCAGAATTTCTCGTAAGTCTGTACTGTTTCGTGAAAATAAATGTTTTCATAATTGAATTTTTTCAGGCTGCGCATCAGGCCGAAAACCTCATCCGAAAATCCGATATGGTCTTTGTCTTTCGAATATTCAATCAGGTCGGCAACCAGTTCACTGATAATTTTCGAGTTTGATGTACCCAATCGTGATGCGATTTGGTAGGGTATATCACCCGGTTCGATAACCCCCACCTGAATGGCATCCTCCACATCGCGGCCCAGATAGGCAATTTTATCCGACATGCGCACAATGCATCCCTCGAACGACGAGGGTATCACTTTCCGGTCTCTTATATCCGGCAGATTTTTAAAAACAGGGTCAGGTTTCAGAAATTGCTCGTCGCGTTCCCCGTTATGGCAAACAATACCATCCTTTACGCCGTAGGTCAGATTCAGTCCTTTCCCCTGATTGGCAAGCCATTCAACTATACGGTATGAATTCATTTCATGATAAAAACTCATCCGGTTGCCCAGATAGTTTTCGATGGCTTTTTCGCCAGCATGCCCAAAGGGTGTGTGCCCCAAATCATGACCCAAACCTATGGCATAGGCCATGTCGGGATTCAGGTTCCATTGCTGCATGTTGAGTCCTTTGCAAATGGCCGATGCTATGGTGCCCACATGCAATACGTGCTCAATACGGGTGCAAATATGGTCATTGGCAGGAGCAAAAAATACCTGTGTTTTATGCTTCAGTCTGCGAAAAGCGGTACTGTGAATAATGGCCGTCTGGTCTCTGAAGTAATCGCCGCGTATATCAGGAGTGCGCGGGTTGCTGCGTCTCAGGTATTCCTCTTCGGTAAGCGGGTTTTTCATAGACTAAGATTTTAAATACTTGTCGTAAATGTTTTCGTGGCGGTAGTTTATTATATAGGTAATGGCCTCATCAACCGAAGTACAAACAAAATACAGCTTACGGTAGCTTTCGTTGGCAAAATGTTGTGAGTAAGCTACTTCGAGTTGCTGCAGCAGCAAGTCGTAGTAATTGTCTGTGTTCAGTATTACGATTGGTTTTTCGTGATATTTAAGTTGTTTCAGTGTAATAATTTCGAGCAATTCCTCAAAAGTGCCAAACCCACCCGGCAAGGCCACAAATGCATCGGCAATCTCCCGCATTCGGGCTTTACGATGCATCATATCGGGAGTTACAATGATTTGGGTATCTGTTTCCGAGACAATACCTTTCCGATTGAGGGTTTCCGGGATTATTCCGGTTACCCTGGCTCCATTGGCAGTTGCCGCCTGCGAGAGCCTGCCCATCATACCAATCATACCACCACCATGCACCAGATTCATTCCCTGTCTGCCAATGGCAGTACCCAGCGCTGAAGCAGTTTCATAATAAACCGGAGCTAAATCTTCGCTCGAGGCGCAAAAAACGCAGATTGTTTTTGGAATCACATTTTCTTTCATTGGGTAAAGTTACATATTCTGCTTCGAAATTTGGGAATCGGTAAATAAAAATGACGTTTTTGTTTTGAGCAAATCCGGAATCAGAGAAAAGCATACAACACATTTAGCAATTTATTGTTCGATGATTCTCCGGCTAACTGTGTCAAAATAACCCACTTGAATAGGTAGTGATTTAATTGAGGCAACAAAAAGGAAACTTATTCATACAAAATGTTAATGTCATACATCAAAATATGCTTGTAAACCTAATGAGAACCAATGAGTTTGCACCATAAAATGTCAGGTTTTCAGGTTTTATAACAAGCAAAATTGATATTTGTAAGCTCCTTAGAATCAGACGATAGTCCTGAATATTTATGCTATCGAAAAAAAAGATTATTTTTTTTGAAAATTGTTTGACTAATTAGGTGAAAATATCTATTTTTATCCATCTGAAAAAGAGGCAAGAAATTTTAGAGTAAAGTTGTGTGTAAACGGAAATAAGTGTTTGAATTTATTGGTATTAATGTTTTTTGTGAGTGTTATCAAGTGGAATTTGCGAAGTCAAATATTTTAATAAAACAAGAGTAAAAAGTTTTTTTTATCAA
>JAGOEF010000365.1 GCA_017997855.1 Bacteroidales bacterium | reverse complement strand
TACCGGCATAAACACCATCGTTTACGCCATCAACCGTTGCATCGAAACTGATTGTGTAATCAGTGGCCAATGCAGCAATTGAAAGTTGTGCCTTTGCAACGAAAGACACCACAGAGAATAGTGCAACAAGCACCAAACTTAAGATTTGTTTTCTCATAAGTAGTTAATTTATAGTTGTTTAAATTATAAACAATAAAACACAATTCCTCAAGGCAAATATAATCATATAATAAACACATGTATTAAACTTTTCTTAAATTCTATATCGAACAAAAAATACTTCAAAAATCCTCTTACAATCAACAACTTATATCTGTCGCTTTTCTACTTAAGGCATATTTAAGATGTGACAAATTACACCCTGATAATAAAGAAATGTTAAAGTCTTTAAATCTCATGCATTGTTTTCTATCTTCGCAAAAAAAATATTTATGAGTTTTCTATCGGCTTCACAGGTGGTAAAACAATATTCAGGGCATTTGGCTTTGGACAGGCTCGATCTGGAAGTGCCACAAAACAGCATTTTCGGGTTGCTGGGGCCCAACGGTGCAGGTAAAACCACCTTTATCAGGATAATCAACCAGATTACGGCTCCCGACAGCGGAAGCGTTCTTATTAATGGGGAAAAGCTGTCTCCGAAACACATACATCATATTGGTTATCTTCCCGAAGAGCGGGGGTTATACAAAAAAATGAAAGTCGGCGAGCAGGCATTATACCTTTGCCGCCTGAAAGGTTTAAGCAGACCCGAAGCCTTCAGGCAACTGAAGTTCTGGTTCGAAAAATTCGAAATTACCGAGTGGTGGGACAAAAAAGTGGAAGAGCTATCGAAAGGTATGCAGCAGAAAGTGCAGTTTATAATTACCATCCTTCACAAACCCAAACTACTCATTTTTGACGAACCATTCAGTGGCTTCGACCCGATAAACACCAACCTGCTGAAGCAGGAAATTCTACGCCTTCGTTACGAAGGTGCCACCATCTTGTTTTCGACGCACAATATGTCGTCGGTTGAAGAAATTTGCGACCATATTGCCCTGATCAACAAGTCGAAAAAAATTCTGGACGGTAACATCAACGATGTACACAACAAATACGCTTCGGGCATTTATGAATTCTCTTTCCGCGGATATTTCCAAAAACTCGCCGCTACCTTAACTGCCAGTTACGAAATACTCGAAACCAAAGAAGCCGATGGAATCAATACAATTAAACTTCGTTTACTCGACAAGAGCTTAAGCGAAAACGACCTGATACGGCAGATGCTGAATTTTGGTACAATTACATCTTTTAATATGGTTACGCCCAGCATGAACGATATTTTCATCAAAGCAGTTGGCGATGCACGCAATCAGGAATAAAATAATAAGAAACACAAAGTCATGAGCAAAATAGGATTGATAATACAGCGAGAATATCTCACCCGGGTAAAGAAAAAAACCTTTGTAATAATGACCATTCTCGGGCCGCTATTGTTTGCCGCCCTGATGATTGCCCCTGCGCTGCTGGCTCAGATGGAAGACGACGAACTCAAGTATGTGGCCGTAATCGACGACTCCTACATGTTCTCTCCCATTACCGACAGCACCGGGAAAGTGTATCGCCAGATACTGAAAGACACCGAATACATTAAATTCGATTACCTGTACGGAATGAGCCTGGACTCAGCCAAAGCCCAGCTTCCAGACTCTAAATATTATGCGCTGCTTTACATTCCGCATACCGTAGTCAATATGGAACAGGGCGAAGCACAACTATTCAGTTACCAACAGCCTAACCTGGGACTCAAAATGCACATTGCCAACTGCATGGAAAAACACCTCGAAGATGTGAAACTGATTGAAAAAGGTAATGAGTTTGGCATATCTCAGAATCAAATCGGTGAAATCCTGCGCGTGGTAAATTCTTCGGTTGAGCTCTACACCATTAAGTTGGGCGAAGGTGGGAAAGAGACCCAGTCGTCCACCGAAATATCGATGATTCTCGGTTATATTGCCGGTTTCCTGATTTACATGTTTGTGTTTATGTATGGTTCTCAGGTGATGCGCGGTGTGATTGAGGAAAAAACCAGCCGTATTGTCGAAGTAATCGTTTCATCGGTTCGTCCATTCCAGTTGATGATGGGTAAAATTATAGGTGTTGCTTTGGTGGGACTTACCCAGTTTTTACTTTGGGTGGTGTTAACTTTTGGATTGGTCAGTATTGCTCAGGCAGTATTTATCGACTCGGTTAAGGTCGAAAATATGACACAGGTGGTTCCGGGCGGCACCGGCAATACCCTCAACGACAACGAACAGGTCATCGATCAGGGGGCCGCCGAATTTTCTGCAATGTTCAACTCGATAAAAGCCATTAATTTTCCCTTGGTACTCGGCATGTTTGTTTTCTATTTCCTGGGCGGATACCTGTTGTACGCAGCCATGTTTGCCGCCATTGGAGCAGCCGTCGATAACGAAACCGACACACAGCAGTTCATGCTACCGGTAACCATTCCACTGGTTCTCGGCATC
>JAGOEF010000364.1 GCA_017997855.1 Bacteroidales bacterium | reverse complement strand
ATATACACCTATATATAATGCAAGCAATGGTAGTGCCACAGCAATATGAAGAATCAGCAAAAACCTAACAAGTAACTTCATAACACAGTTTTCGAAACAAAAATACAGAATTAAAACAATACAGAATATATGATATCAAGATGTTTTCAATAGCGAGATGTGAGTTTAAAATTAATTCGAAATAAATTGGCAAAAAAATTGATAAATGCTTGTTTCCTTTTAAAAGTGGCGAGGGGTTTTAATTTTTATTAATTTTGTCAAATAAATTCTGAATGGTATGAAAAATTTCATGAAAATCGTTGTTGCAGCATTTCTGCTGTCATTTGTTTCGATGCAGTTTTTTGCACAAACAACCAAGGTGTTGATTAAAACAAGCATGGGTGATATTACAGTGGTCTTGTATGATGACACACCGAAGCATCGTGATAATTTCATTAAGCTTGTAACCGACTCATATTATGATGGCGTGCTATTTCACCGTGTCATCAAGCAGTTCATGATTCAGGCAGGTGACCCTGATTCGAAAAATGCACAACCGGGACAAATGTTAGGCAATGGGGGCCCCGATTACACCATCGAAGCTGAGTTCAACCCGAAATACTTTCATAAAAAGGGTGCACTGGCTGCAGCTCGTACCGGCGACAATGTAAACCCACAAAAACGCAGTAGCGGAAGTCAGTTTTACATTGTTCAGGGTCAGGTTCTCACCGATATGCAACTCGACAGTTACGAGAAAAAGATGGGCGTTTCTTTTAGCAAGGAGCAACGCGATGCATACTGCACTGTGGGTGGTGCCCCGCATCTCGATGGTGCATATACTGTTTTTGGCGAAGTGGTTTCCGGAATGGATGTAATTGATAAAATTGCTGCTGTTGCAACCAATCAGGCCAACAGGCCACTGGAAGATGTAAAGGTAATTTCGATGACCATTATTAAAGATAATTAAACCTTAAAATACAAATACAATTATGGCAAGCAAAAAAGACCTGAAACAGGACATCAACCGCCTGGTAAACGAACTCGTAGCCGATTGCCTTCAATATATGAAATCGCATCCCGGCAAATCGGAATCCGAAATTGCCGGCATTATCAGCGAAGCACTGAAATTAAGAAAAGACCTGATACATACTATCAATCATATTGATGCATCCGACGAAGGGAAATCAGTGAAAAGTCAATACAATACTGCCATCTGCCTGTTAATCGAAAAAGTTGATGCAGGCTATAAATCGCTGAGCAAACTGGCGCATTGATGCAGAAAATTTTTGTTTTCGACGACATCGGTAAAGTAGTAATCACAAAAAAGAGCGGCCTGAGGTCGCTGCGTTTACATGTACATCCGGCTAAAGGTGTTACTATGAGTATACCCTGGCATGTGGGATTTAATGAAGCGCTTACATTTCTTGATTCGAAAAAAAGCTGGGTTGTAAACAAGTTAAACAACTTTGAAAATCAACAATTTAAGGATTTTTTTGTAGGAGATGGATATACTTTTTCGAATGTGATGATTCAAATAGATTATCGAAATACGAAAAAGCTAAGTGCAAAATATACTGAAAATAAATTGCTGATTGTCTTGCCCGAAAACACAGATTACAAATCAGAACAAATTCAGGCTTTTATTAAGAAAGCCTGCGAAATGGCATTAAAAAATAAGGCAACCGGAGTTTTGCCCGATAAAGTAACCATCGCTGCACAAAAGCATGGATTCCGGCATGGAAATATCCGCATTGGGAACAGTCGCACACGCTGGGGAAGCTGCCGAAGCGACAACCGCATTACGTTTTCGTGCTTTCTGATGTTGTTGCCCGAGGAATTGATTGATTTTGTGATTATTCACGAGTTATGCCATACCGTTCATAAAAATCACGGCGACTCGTTTCATCAATTGGTCAACACCCTTTGCTCGGGACGTGAAAAAGAACTTTCGAAAAAACTGAAGGAAGCGCGACACCCACTGATGCAAGCTTAAGCAACCTAACATTTATGAATAAAAAAGTATATATCGAAACATACGGTTGTCAGATGAATGTTGCCGACAGTGAAACTGTGGCATCGATTATGGCCGGACAACAATATGAATATTGCGATAACATTACCGATGCCGATATAATTCTGATTAATACCTGCTCGGTGCGTGACCATGCTGAGCAAAGAATCTGGAACCGGCTCGATCACATAAAAGGACTAAAGCGTAAGAAAAAACATCTGATAACCGGCATTATGGGGTGCATGGCCCAACGCATTGGGGACAAATTGCTGGAGCACACAGCCGTTAACTTTGTGGCCGGCCCCGATGCGTATAAGAAAATTCCATTGTTGGTTGAACAGGCAACCGAAGGATTAAAACAAGGAGATACTGAATTCGACCCTGAAGAAACCTATCACGACATTATTCCAAAGCGCGCAACCGGCAACCAAATAACCGGATTTATCAGTATCACCAGGGGATGCAACAATTTTTGCAGTTACTGTATTGTGCCTTACACCCGAGGAAGAGAACGAAGCCGCGATATTACCGATATAC